>CAYQTY010000064.1:0-13015 GCA_964420535.1 uncultured Leptolinea sp.
CCGCGAATCCGTGGATCATGTTTTCAGTGCCGGTTTCCAGCGGGGCTGAAAACTGTGCGGAAGCGTCAAACACATCAGACCGGCGGTTAGGATCGGCTGCCCAGGCGAAGGGGTCAAACCGCCCGCGGATCAACGCCGGGTAGGGCGGCAGAGCATGGTAGCGCTCGTAGGTCTCTTTACGTTTGGCCAGATCGGGCAGGGTAAACGTGCTGTCTGCGAGTGCTTGCAGCAGTTCATCGATGGTCAGGTAAAAGACATCACTGTTGATGCCCAGCAGCTCACCCGCGCGCAAAGTGAATGCCTGCATTACAGAGACACCGCGGGTGGCTTCCGAGCGTACGCGCTCGCGCATGCGGGCGGCCTGTGCGGCTTGTGCCAGCCGCTTCTGCATATATTTTGCCTTGTTTGGAACTTTCGCACAGAATTCCTTCCATGCGGCGTCGTATGCTTCCCACTGTTTGGCCAGCAGGGCATCAACATCAACCGGTGACTTCTGCCACTCTGCCAGCTTTTTATCCAGCCATTCAGGGTCTTCCATCGGCCTCGGCCAGGCGATCTCCCCTTCGTTTACGCCGCGATGTCCGTAGTTTTCCATGTATTCTTCCCGGGTCATACGGCCGGATGCCACCAGTCCCAGTCCCGCCATTGGCCCAAGGCTTTCCAGTTGGCCGTCACTGCCGCCCAGGTTGGAAAGCAGCGCGCTTGCCGTATCGCCATCCACCAGTTGCCGCAGTTCGCGGTCAACTTTAACCTGAACATCGGTGGAATTGGCCACGATATACAGGAAAGAGTCACGGTACCGGGGAAAAATTCGATCATTCCACAGGCGAAGAAGACTGGTTTTATCCGGCGCAAGCCGGACAGCCTCTTTCAATTCAGAGCAAACCGCGCGGTTTTCTGCCAGGAACTTCGGCGCGCTCTTCTGGTATTTTCCGAACTGGGAAACGGATCTCATCATCTCGGGCAGTATCCCTTTGAACCATTCGTCGGCGGTAAGAGGGATCAAGGGGATTGTCATCCCTTCGGGGATTTCACCCCACCATCCGGAAAGTTCTTTGTAGGTGCGCCGGATGTCACCCTTGAACATGCGCGCGAAGGCGGATACCTGCACACTGATGTTGACGTAGAACCGCCCGCCGATGATCCCGTTGATGGGATACCCTTTCACGTTCAATGATGGACCGCCGCGCTGGGTCAGATAGGGCAAAAGAGACGCCGTTAGCGGTGTAAGCACTTCCGGGCTGGCTTCCATCAGATTGGTGGCTGACCACAGGAATTCACCTTTCAGCGAATCATTCCAGACCGCGTTCACCGGGTCAAAACTGTTGAGTGTGGTAATGGGTCTGGCCTGCAAGATGAAAACCCTGCCATCTTTGACAGCCCACTCAATATCCTGCGGGCAGCCCATCAGGGTTTCGATGGCTATTGCCGCGCGAAATAACGGCTTTGCGGCGGATTCGAGGGCAGCCGGTCCGTGATATTTTCCTGCGGGGCGGTCAAACGTGAAGGTTTCCGCGGAGACGGATCCGGAGACCAGTTGCTCGCCGATGCCTTTGACAACGTTTCCGCTCATCACCGCGAAGTTGCCGGTCAGCGGATCGACCGTGAACAGCACGCCGGCGTAATCCGGCTGGACCATCTTCTGGATGACCACGGCAATGGTGTGTTCGCCCGGCTGCAAGCCGTGATGGCGGGTGTAGCTTTCCACCCGTTCAGTGTTGGCGGAACCGGCTACCCGGCGGATGGCATCGCGGATCTCGTCGTCAGTGGTCACGTTGAGCACACTTTCAAATTCTCCGGCGAAGGATGCCTGTGCGGAATCTTCCTGTAGCGCGGAAGAACGCACGGCGAATGCCGTGTCAGTACCTTTGCGCAGGCGGGTGAGTTCTTTCTGAACCTGCAGCCAGGCTTCAGGAGTCAGGTCACCATTGACGAAAGCGGAGGAAAGTATCACACTGCCATCCGGCACAGGGAACACCCCCTCCTGTTTCATCTTCGCGAGGGATTTACCCTTGCCACCGGCCTTTGAGGCATAGGCATCTTCCATGGGCAGGCGGTTGAACGCGAAGACCACTTCTCCTTCGCGCGGGCGGATCAACCAGGAATTCAAACGCATCAGGCTGTTACCCAGCAAGGTGAAAAGCTGATTTCCCAGACCACCGGCTGCCAGGGCAGCCAGAATTCCCCAGCCGGGAAATTCTCTGGCGGCAAAATTGAACGCCAGAATAGCGCTGATCGTTGCGCCAATCCCGGCTAATACCGGGACTGCAATTTTCCAAAACAATTTGTTCATTCTTTCCCCTGTTCTTCTTTCTTCGAATTAACCGGTTTATCCAAAAAGCCAGAGAAAAAACCCGGCTGCTTTTCGAGCAGACTTGAGGCCTTCATCAAGGCCAGGCCTGAATCAAGGTCTCCCAGTACCAGGAGCTTGTCACCCACTTCGATATTGAAGTCACGCCGGGCTTCCGCCGGAATAACGATCTGCCCGCGGTCACTGACGGTGATGGAACCGTAGAATCTTTTTTTATCAGGGTCTTTGGTCATAATTTACCTCATAAGTAAGATATATCTTGTATACAAGATTTATCTTACTCTGAATTGATGGAATGTCAAGCAGATAAATCAACGGTGTGAGCGGAAACGCGTTGAAGACTGTCCCATGGGGTATACGGCAGATCCCCCCGCGGCTGCCTTACTGCGCCTGAAAACTGTCACCGTAACGTATAAAGTGACGGATGAAGCCGCTGCCGCACCCGGTATCTACGGGTGCGCGATGGATACGTTCGGCCTGATGAAACCCTTCCTTCAGTAACTCGAGGGTTTTGTCTAACCGACCATCCGGACCTGCACGCCGGCTTTCTGGAAAACGGCGGATAGAATCTTTGCCACACCTTCGTAATATTCACCGGTCTTGAATTTTTCAAAGCCGTGCTTTTTGTAAATCCAATCGGAGTGGTTGTAATTCATGCGGTCGATGAGCGCGCTGTCCACCTTGCCGGCCAATTCCTCCGCCAGATCTTCCGCGCCCGGCAGCAGCGGGGCGATCATCACGTAGGTCTTAATGCCGGCTTTGTGCAGTTCATCCAGTGCGCGGATACGTTCGGCGATGGGCGGAGCGGACGGCTCAAATATCCGGCGTATGTTGTCATCGGCGGTGGTGATGCTGCAACCTGCTTCAAATTTCTTCCCCTTTTGAAGTACGTCGATATCGCGCAGCACCAGCGGGGAGCGGGTCTGTACGCTCACCGGCCAATCGTGTTCTGCCAGAATCTCCAGGCATTGCCGGGTCAACTTGTATTTGGCTTCCAGCGGCTGGTACGGGTCGCACACCCCGCTGACCCATACGCGGTCCATTTTTTTCTTTAGAATTTCATGCCGCAGCAGGTCTGCCGCGTTGACTTTGACGTCGACGAACTGTCCCCAGGGTTCTGTGTGACCGGTGAAGCGTTTCATGAAACTGGCGTAACAATACGAACAGCCATGGGCACACCCGGTATACGGGTTGACCACATACGGGTAGATCTTTGAAACCGACAGGATCGATTTGGCGTATATCTCTTTGATGATCATTCTGCCATTATACGCAAGTGACAGGATAATTACCCACATTAATGTGGATACCGGAAACATTTAGTAAAGGAAATCTATCTAATCCGGACAGAAGATATACATAATTCCCCCACAATGTTCCCTTATTATAGGATTAAAACAGGGCATATCATTGGATACACAGGAAACAAACCATGACAGATAACGAAACATCCGTAGTTATGACAGGGCGGCATGCCGCGAAGGAATACCTTCGCTATCAAAAGATCATCGGCGGTATTTACCTTAATGGCTTTTACCGCACAATTGAGCAGGAGCGCCGGTCAGGCCGCTATCTGGAAATCGGCTCCGGCCCCGGATATCAGACGGCCGAAGTGATGCAACGGCTTTCACCGGATGAGATCGTCTGCGTGGAACCATCGCGTGACATGCTGGACGCGGCCGGCGAGTATATGGCGGAGCGCGGTTTTGGAAACAAGGTGAAGCTGGTGGAAGGTTTTGTGGAAGATACGGTACTGATAAACAGCCTGGGTCAGTTTGATCTGGTCTATTCCACCCTGTCCATGCACCACTGGGGCAACCCGATCTATGGTTTGAAGAACCTGATGAAGGCGCTCAAACCGGACGGCCTGATGGTGATCTTTGACCTTCGCGCGCCGCATGAAGGCCGGGGGTCAAAAGTGAACGATATCCGGGTCATTCTTGCCGCGGCAGGCATTGATAATTACTCGGTGAAGAACGGATTGATCTTCCGCACCGTCAAGATCGCGAAACCGGGACTGATCCTGAATTAAATAATGGAGACCAACAAAATTCCATACTCCGCCCGCGGGCGGAGTATGTTTTTGATAGAATAATTCCAATCAATTTTTCAAATTGAATTTGATCCGGGGGATGTATGATGAATGTAAAATCGCCGCTGGTTTATCTTGTGCCGGGGTTTCTTCTTGGTATCAGCTTCATTCTTGGGCTAAGTGGATATTCTCTGTCCCAGGCTTTAACACCCGTGGTGTCTGCATTGAACACGTCTACCCCGGCAAGCCCGGCACGTTGCCCTGTCCCGAAGCATGGTAAACCCCCGGTCCCTGCCTTTCTGGATGTCGAACCGTTTTTGGGCATAAAGGTTGAACCCCGGGAGGTTCTGGATTACCTCAACACCTACGGCCCGCTTCCCATCAAAGACCATTCCGGAAATGTTCTCTATGAGGACCTGACCAATGACGGGATTCCTGAAATAGGCATTCCTTTAAACACCTACATTATCTTCACCTGTGACAACGGTCACTATGTTGAAATTATTAATGTGCCTGCCGGAGATTTCCTGAACCCAATTTACCTCATTCAGGATGGAAATAAGAACGGTATTCCGGAGATTATATTCAATATCTTTCAGGGTGCCGGTACGGGGACGGCATACGAGGTCCGGGAGTGGGATGGCCTGCAATTCAGAAGTTTGATTGCCAAGTACAGATCAGGGGAATTACAGGAATCACCCGGTTTTTATATCTATGAGGGTGGAGGGGGATGTGTTGGCTTTGTCCACGCGCCATCCGGACCATTGATGGATATTCAGGTTAACCCTGGAATACCGTACGGAATCGATTACCAGTACGGGCTGCCTTACCGGAATCTTCTTGAAACCTACCGCTGGGACGGTCAATATTACACATTGGTCAACAGCGAGTTTGGCCCACCCGAATACCGTTTCCAGGCTGTTTTTGATGGGGATCGTTTCGCCACATCCGGACGTTTCGAAAAAGCGCTGGAGATGTTTGACCGGGTCATCACAGATAATACCCTGAAAGGTTGGTCAAACAACCTGAGCAAATTCCTGCGAGACAAATATGAAATGGAATACCGCAAGACACCGGACCCCGGAAATCTAATCGAGCCTCAGGACGATCCGGATGAACGGCCGAATCTGGCAGTGTACGCGCGGTTCCGCCGGTTGTGGATCTATCTAAGCCTGGATAAGAAGGCTGAAGCCCAAAAGGAATATGAGAAGTTACTGACAGAATTTCCGGAAAATAAGCCAGGCCGGGTCTATGTGGAGCCTGCCCGGATTTTGATTGAAGCGTACAATACTACTCCCGATGTGCAGAAAGCCTGCCTTCCTGTCAGAAACTATATGCATGGTCATCTGGTGGAACTGTTCCAATACATTAGCCCGAGTGTAAAGGATGATGGCAAGTGGTTGGATTGGTTTGGAAATATTGATTTTGGCTGGGAACGCAATAGTATGGACTATTCTACAGAGATGGTCTGCCCGGTAAACCCGGTTCCGGAATTACATTAAGAATCTAAATGATAAAATCCCTATAATAAGCACTGGTATGTTAAAGATCGTTCAAATAATTAGAAAAGGGTTCAGACATGCGTATCATTGTTCTTGACGGTTACACCCTCAATCCCGGCGACCTCTCCTGGGACGGGATCAAGGCTCTAGCCGAGCTGGAGGTTTACGACCGCATGCCCGTGGACCAAACCGTGGAGAAGGCAAAAGGGTTTGACGCCCTGCTGACCAACAAAGCGCCTGTTACGCGTGAAATGATCGCGCAATTGCCGGAGCTGAAATACATCGGTGTGCTGGCCACCGGCTACAACATTGTGGACGTCAAAGCCGCGGCGGAACGCGGCATCCCGGTGACGAACATCCCGGTGTATGGCACCTATTCGGTGGCGCAGATGGTCTTCAGCCATCTGCTCAACCTGTGCCAGCATCCGGCGGAACACTCGGGTGCGGCTAAATCCGGTAAATGGGCGGCATCAGCCGATTTCTGCTTCTGGGATTTTCCGCTCATTGAACTGTATAGCCTGACCATGGGCATTGTCGGACTGGGGCGTATCGGCTTGGCGGCAGCCGGCATGGCCAGAGCGTTTGGTATGAAGGTCATCGCCTTTGACCCTTCTGTAAAAGAAAGTCCGCTGGAGGGGGTGACAATGACAGGATTGGAGGAAGTCTTCCGGGAGAGTGACGTGGTCAGCCTGCATTGCCCGCTGACGGAAACCAACCGGGCGTTTGTCAATGCGGGATTGCTTAGGCAAATGAAACCATCCGCGTTCCTGATCAATACCAGCCGCGGGCAGCTTATTAATGAAGCCGATCTGGCGGATGCCCTGAATAACGGCTTGATCGCCGGCGCCGGGTTGGACGTGTTATCAGTGGAACCGCCCGACCCGAAGAATCCGCTGCTTTCCGCAAAAAATTGCACCATCACCCCGCACATATCGTGGGCTACAAAGGCCGCCCGCGCGAGGTTGATGGATATGGCCTGCCAGAATCTGGAAGCCTATATTACTGGGTCTCCGGTTAATGTGGTCAATAATCCATCTTAAATCGTATACAGCATAGAAAAAATTGTTGTACAGGGGAGGCGGTTGATTCCGTCAATTGACCTGCTTGGAACTAATTAACAGAGTAATGATTGACCATTCAATAGAAAACAAATAGAGGGATTCCCATGACAGAACTCAACATAGCTGTGATTTATTTCTCCGCCACCAATGTGACAGCCGCCTACGCCGGGGCCATCCAGAAAGATATTGAGGAACTGAACGCCCGGGCAAGCCTGATCAACATCACCCCTCTTGATTCCCGCAAACAAGATCTGAAGTTGGACGCGTACGATGGTGTGGTATTCGGCTTTCCGGTGTATTCCGACCTGGCGCCGTCGGTGGTCAATGAGTGGTTGGCCGGTCTGGATGGTAAAGGGAAGAAGTGCGCCATGTTCTTTACCTATGGCGGACGGACTACCGGTTACGCGCATTTCCACACCTTGCAGCTATTGCGAAAAGCCAATTTTGAGGTGGAATTCACTGCGGAATTTCTCGGCCCGCACACGTACAATATCGCCGGATGGACCGCGTTGACAGAACGTCCTTCTATCGATGACATGGCTACCGCGCGTGAATTCGCGAAAATGGCCGTTGACCGTTACTCCAATGAGAAATCCGCGAACTTCAACCTGCAAAAGCCTTTTGGTTACAACGCAGTGATGGATTCAAAGCGCAATGTGGAAGTAAAAAAAGAACGCGGATGGACCAACCCAATCCGGGTGGTGGAAGAATGTGATCACTGCTTGCTGTGTGAAACCGAGTGTCCGGTCAACGCGTTTGACGCCGAAACCGGATTGTCTGACTTCGAAACTTGCATTTCGTGTATGCATTGTGTCTATATTTGCCCGAATCAAGCGATCAAGGTCAACGAAGGTATGAAAGGCGCGTACCAGAATTTTCTCTCTGACTGGCACCTGACCGAAGAGATGATGTCAGCCAAAAAGAGCCGGCTGATTACCGAGTCATGGCAGGCGGCCGCCTGAGATTTCAAACTCTCTCCGGTTTTAAGCTGGTATCGAGCAAAGTTTCAAGAGACACGTGAATGAATTCACAATTCTTCCACGCTTTTTTTGCCTTGTTGGAAGTTTGTCTCCGTAAGAGCTGACATGGATATACACAATCTCTCCAAAATTTACCGCTATGATGTAAAAGTCAAAACATTCACAACACAGGAGAGTATCATGGCTTTGCTTATTTCAACTACTTCGGGAATTTCCCGTGAAAAAACAGACTTTTCACAGGTCCATCCTTCACTGACGAAACACCTCGATGAACTGGCTGCCGGAGAAGAAGGTTTTATTTTCCGCCTGAAACTCGACAACCTGGCCGTTAAAGAACTTGAAGCGGTGGGGGTGATGCGTAATGCGCTGGTGGAGTCTGTCTGTTGTAATGATTCCGCGATCATCATCCGGGTGGACAACCGCCGGGTGGCATTGGATTGTGAAACCGCATCAAATATTCTGGTTCACCCAGTGTGATACCCAATCGCTGAAAAGAGTCCGGTTTCAGTCATCAAAGCCATATAACCTCGTTTATACTCAGGCTCATTATTTCGCAGCTAACGTTGGAGGAGAGTATGGCCAGGATCGTAATTCTTGACGGGTACGTGGTAAATCCCGGGGACCTCACATGGGAGATGTTCCATTCGCTTGGGGAATGCCGGGTGTTTGACCATACTACCATGGATCAGGTGGTGGAACAGGCGGCAGGCGCGGATATTTTGCTCACCACGGATATCCCCATCACCGGTGAAATGATCAGGCAACTGCCGGACCTGAAATACATCGGTGCACTGGCCACCGGGTTCGATTACGTGGATACTCAAACAGCCTCGGAACGCGGTATTCTGGTCACCAATGTGCCCGAGTATGGCACGCACTCCGTGGCGCAATCCGTCTTCGCGCATCTGCTCAACCTCTGTCAGCATACGGCCGATCACAGCGATGTTACATTGGAAGGCGGCTGGGTTCGCTCGGCTGATTTTTCCAGCTGGCCAAACCCTCTGGTGGAGCTGTTTGATCTGACTCTCGGGATTGTCGGCATGGGCCGTATTGGGTCGGATGTGGCCAAAATCGCGCGAGGATTCGGTATGAACGTGATCGCCAATGATGTTCGCTACGACCGGGTTGAAATCGATGGTATTCAGTACACCGATATTGAAACCGTCTTCCGGCAGAGTGACGTGGTCAGCCTGCACTGCCCGATTACAAAAGACAACGCCGGTTTTGTCAACAGACACCTGCTGGGGTTAATGAAACCAACCGCCTTGCTTATCAATACCAGTCGCGGTGGACTGATTGACGAACAGGCCCTGGCCGACGCGCTCAACTCCGGGGCGATTGCCGGCGCCGGGCTGGACGTGCTGGCGCAGGAACCGCCTGACCAGGCCAATCCGCTGCTGAAAGCCCGTAATTGCGAGGTCACACCGCATATTGCCTGGGCCACCACAGCTGCCCGCAGGCGGCTGGTGGAGCATACCTATGAGAATGTCAAATCATATATGGATGGAAGTCCATTGAACGTGGTCAACGCCTGATAGGATTATTCCATTCCTGTAAACCTGTATTGAAAACATCCCCCCGATGACCTATGGTAAGGGCATCAGAGGGATGTTTTTGTGCGGGGAGGAGCAGTGGATGAGAACATTGTCTGTTTCCGAAAAGCACCATTTTCACTTCATTATCCCGGCGCTGTCAATCATTGTACTGGGATGCAACCTTGCGGCGGCAGCCGGTCAACCGGAAAAGATGAACACCCCTGTAAAACCGGTTCCATCAGGCGCGGAGACCCCGCAGATTCATTTATCCAGCGCAAAAGCGGATTCCAGCCGGCTGCAACCGGAGGACTTCGCCTACCTGGGCGCTTTCCGGCTGCCGGGCGCGGATGAACGTCCGCGCACGTTTGACTACGGAGGCAACGCCATGACCTTCAACCCCGAGGGAGACCCGCGGGGAGAAGCAGACGGTTTTCCGGGTTCACTGTTTGTTATGGGGCATGACCGCATTGCCTACGGCGAAGTGCCGGACGGAAATCAGGTGGCGGAGATTAACATTCCGACTCCGTTGGACGAGCGCAATATCGAGGCGTTGAATACCGCAGGTTTCATTCAGGATTTCCACAATGTGGCAGTTGATTCATTTAAGCAAATGGATGAGATTCCCAAGGTGGGAATGGCTTATCTGAACCGGCCGGAAACGGGACCGCTTATCCATATAGCCTGGGGGGCGCACCTGCAGCCGCAGGATCAGGCGTCACACGCCTGGTTTTCCCCGGACCTGGCCAGACTGAACGTCAAAGGATACTGGTTCATTGGCAACCAGGACCTGTACAGTGTGAACGGTTACCTGTTCGAGATCCCGGAGGAGTGGGCTGATACGCATACCGGAGGCCGTCCGCTGGCCACCGGGCGAATGCGCGACGGCGGGCAGGGCGGTATGGGGCCGGAGTTGTTTGCCTACCAACCCTGGAACGCGGACGGTTCTCCCGCGGCGGATGGATCGCGCCTTCAAGAAGTACCTCTGATCGAGTATGAAAAATCAAGTAACACAGAGGATTTTGTCCGCTGCATGCAGGGATATATGCACGCCGACGAATGGGAGGGGGGCGCATGGATAACCACACAAAGCGGAAAGTCTGCCGTGTTATTCGCCGGAACTAAGGCGACCGGGGAGAAAACCTGGTACGGCTACATCAACCCGGCAGGACCGGACCAGGTTTGCGTGGACGCGCATGTCACCGATTACCCCACCTGCCGGCTGGCGAATGGCAGCTTGTGCCCGGAATCGGATATGGCGGGATGCTGTTCGGAAGAAAGCGGTGGATGTGTTTCCATGCGCGGGTGGTGGTCAAACCGGTTTGACGCGCAACTGATATTGTATGACCCGGATGACCTGGCGCGGGTAGCCTCCGGTGAAATGGGTCCCTGGCAGCCTCAGCCCTATGCCGCGATTGATATGGATGAGCACCTGTACCTGGCGCCCCCGGAGTGGGATATTCAACTGGTGGGTACCGGTGACCAGCGGCGCTATCGCATTGGCGACGCGGTGTTTGACCGGGCGAACGGGCTATTGTATGTATTGGAGTTATATGCCGATGGGGCTCGCCCGGTGGTACACGTGTGGAAGATTGACTAATTATCTCTCTAACTCACCTGTGGCGAAAAATTCTGACGTGATTCTTAAATTTTTCTACCCCCGATTGAAATTTCGTTGAAATCGGACTATACTCTCCAATATGTTAATCAAAGTGGTTACATGTAAGTAACTTACAATGGTCAACTTGCAATTATCGGTAAAAAGCGTATGATGTATTCTATGCGAGGAAAGATGCACAGGTCATTTGACAGTGGTCTGCGTAATTTCGGGGGAACAACAACGTAACGAACATTGATATATAGCGCATTCTCTTCAGCCATTCAGAAGGGAGGTGGTCTGTTTTTCGACGAAACAAAGCAATTTGATGTAGCGAAAAAAACCATTTTTACTTGAAGGAGAAAAGAGATGTCAAAAAAATCAATCAGCTTGTTGGGTATCCTGCTTGTTTTGACAATGGTCCTTTCCGCGTTTGTACCAGCCGCGCCGGCTAAAGCGGATGGCGGCGAATTGTATTACCTGAATTTCAAACCGGAAGTTGCCGAAATTTACGCTAAGATCGGCGATGCCTGGAAAGCGGAAACAGGCAATACGTTGAAAGTTGTCACGGCAGCTTCAGGCACCTACGAGCAGACGTTAAAATCTGAAATTGCCAAGGCGGACGCTCCCGTCCTGTTCCAGATCAACGGCCCTATCGGGTATGCCGCATGGAAGGATTACTGCGCTGACCTGAAGGACACCGAACTGTACAAGCATCTGTCTGATAAATCGATGGCAGTCACTTCGGGTGATGGTGTTTACGGCATCCCGTATGTGGTGGAAGGCTACAGTATTATTTACAACAATGCCATCATGGCAAAATACTTTGCCATGGACGGCGCCAAAGCCAAATCCATGGACGAGGTCAATAACTTCGCCGCCCTCAAGGCTGTTGTTGAAGATATGACCGCCAAGAAAGATAAACTGGGGATCAAGGGCGTCTTCTCATCCACCTCCCTGAAACCCGGCGAAGACTGGCGCTGGCAGACCCATCTGGCCAACGTGCCGGTGTTCTATGAATGGCGCGACAACAAGGTTGACATCGCCTCCGATGCCACCAAAGACTTCAAATTCCAGTACTCCGATAACTACAAGAACATCTTCGACCTGTACATCAACAATTCCGTGACCTCCTCCAAGTTGCTGGGCAGTAAAAGCGTGGATGACTCCATGGCCGAATTCGCCCTGGGTCAATCCGCGATGGTGCAGAACGGCAACTGGGCCTGGGGACAGATCTCCGGTGTTGACGGCAACACCGTCAAAGCGGAGGATGTTAAATTCCTGCCCATTTACACCGGTATGAAGGGGGAGGAAAAACAGTCCATCAACATTGGTACCGAGAACTTCTTTGCCATCAACGCCAAAGCCCCGGCTGATAAACAGAAACTGGCCGCCGACTTCATCTACTGGCTGTACAGCAGCCCGACCGGCAAGAAATTTGTGACCAATGACCTGAAATTCATCGCCCCGTTTGATACCTTCGCGGAGAATGAAAAACCGGGCGATCCGCTGGCCAAAGAAGTCATCCGCTACATGAGCACGCCTGACCTGTACAATGTGGCCTGGAACTTCGTTAAATTCCCGAGCCAGACCTTCAAGAACGATTTCGGCGCTGCGCTGCTGAAATACGCCCAGGGCAATATGAAATGGGATGATGTGAAGACCATGGTTGTCACCGAGTGGAAAGCGGAATCCGGTAAATAATCCTCAATAATGATTTGCTTCGCGTCACCCCGGGTGGAATCATCCGGGGTGACGTCGAATTTTCCTGGCCGTTTTCTTCACCCAGAGCAGGAGAAGATCCCCGTGCAAAAGATGTCCTGGAAGTATTACCTGCTGTTTACCCTTCCGACCCTTCTGGCTTTTCTGATCGCGTTTTTAATTCCGTTCCTGGCGGGTATTTACCTGTCATTCACAGAATTTACCGCGGTGACAGACGCGCATTGGGTCGGGTTGAGCAACTATATCCGCGCCTTTACGGAAGACCGTGATTTTCTGAA
>CAYQTY010000065.1:0-2935 GCA_964420535.1 uncultured Leptolinea sp.
GGCGATAAAAAACTGATACCGTATAAAGCCACGGATGATGACCTGCGAAAATTACCGCAGGGTGGGGTGGTGATGTATTGCACACCCTGGTGCGCGGATTGTAAAATGGCGCGCAAATGGCTGAAGGAAAAGAACATCGCGTACACAGAAGTGAATATCACCGAAACTCCCGGAGCGGCTGAACAGGTATGCCTCTGGACAGGCGGAGATGTCACCACGCCGACGTTCAATATTGACGGCGAGATCATTGTGGATTTCGATCTGCCGCGTCTGAAACAGGTGCTGGACGTGCCGGATTAGGTAGCAAATCGAAGATATATAATTCAAAAGGGTTCCCGTTTATTTTCAAACGGGAACCTTTTTATTTCACATTGGGCGGAAGTGTGAAAAGTTCATTAATTAAGCCAGATTGTGGATTTCCTGCGCCGGGTGGATATCCAGCCGTATTACAATTCCTTTATGTATTGGGGCAATAAATCAATAATGCCAATTTTATGAAGGGATTTATATGCCAGCCTATTCCATCAGCATGACCAAAGAGTTCTGGGAGGATCTGAATAAACTCGAACAATCCGTGCGGTTGCGAACGGATCGTTTGGTCAGCCGGATGGTGGATGATCCATGGGCGCCGGAGATCCAGGCGGAGAAAATTCACGCGGCGGAAGCCGGCACATATTCATCACGGGTCAATGATTCCTATCGCCTGATTTTTAAGTACATCCAACCGATTGACATAATTATTTGCATGGTCGACCAGCATGACCGGGCGTATAAACGGGCCTCCCGCAAGTGTTTCACCATTAATGACGGTGTCATCAAATACGGGAACATTTTGGAGACAGAGGCTACAACACCGGCGGGGCGGGATGATCTGTTTGGCATGATGCTCCGGCAGGATAAAAGCCGTGGAGCACTTTTCATCGGTTACAAAGAAAGTGAATTGCTGGAGCTGGGTGTTCCATCTGATATCTTGCCAAATGTACTGGCGCTCGAGAATATCAACCAATTGGATGCGGTGGAACGATTACTTCCGGCAGAGGTTTTTGACAAATTAATTGAAGTCGCTCTGGGTCTGATCGAACGGCCGAGAGTGCCTGATAAGGTGTTGATCGATAGTCTGGGCGAGTATCAGGGTGGCGAGGATCTGTACCGCTTTGTGGATGGTAATGAATTCAAGCGGGTTCTAGAAGGTTCGCTGGAAGAATGGATGCTTTTCCTTGCGCCGCACCAACGCGCGCTGGTCAACCGCACCTACAACGGCCCGACCCGCATCAAGGGCGTGGCCGGTTCCGGCAAGACGGTCGTCGCGCTGCACCGGGCTTATTACCTGGCGCGAAAATGCCAGAACACCGGTAAAAAAGTCCTGTTCCTCACTTTCGGGAACCGGCTTCCCGAGGTGAACAAACATCTGCTTTGCCAGTTGACCGGCAACGAACCGGCCATTATGGATTCAATTGAATGCCTGACCATCCATCAATGGTGCTCGAAGCTACTACATTCACGCAGCATCCGCGTAGGGGTCAATGATGAGAAAGCGCAGAAACTTCTGGAACAGGCATTGGACCAGGTGAAGAAGACATCCGGGGAAGGTTTTTCACTGACCAGTAAAGGGGTTGACTTTTTTCGTGACGAGATCCGGTACGTGATCCAGGGTAGGGATATTTCAACCCTGGAAAACTATCAGGCGCTGTCTCGCAGCGGGCGGGGAACCCGGTTGACCAACGATGAACGGGCCTGTGTCTGGGATGTATTTCTCAAATACCAGGAACTCATGGGGCAGAGTCATCTCTGCGAATATGATGACTTCATACTGCGGTCCATACAGGAATTAAAGTCCGGAAACATTGAAGAACAGTATTCAGCAGTGATTGTGGATGAGATCCAGGATCTGACCGAATCGACCATGAAACTGATACGGATGATCGTTCCACCCGGCCCGGATGACCTGTTTCTTGTGGGTGACGGTCTGCAGCGCATCTACCCGGGCGGGTATTCCCTGGCAAACCTGGGGATCGATATCGTTGGCCGGGGGACTGTTTTAAGGAAGAATTACCGGAACACCCAGCAGATACTGCAAGTTGCCCATGCTATGATGGAAAACACACCTTTTGACGATATGGATGATCTACCCTCTGAATTACAGGCTCCGCAGTATTCCGTCAGGACGGGTGCTGTCCCGCGTATACGCGGTTTTCAATCCGTAGAAAAAGAGCTGGCATGGGTGTCAAAAGAAATTCAAAAACTGATCTCGAATGAGAATTACTCCGAAAAAGATTTTGCCATTGTGTATCGCTCATCCAGGCCTTACGAAAAAGCCATTGAAGAAATCGTGGGGGAGAGTTTCCCCCTGGTAAAGCTGGGAAAAGAAGCCGAAACCTATTTTGGCAACGGGATCAAATACTCCTCGTTCCACTCTGTGAAGGGGCTGGAATTCAAAGTCGTCTTTGTGGTTGGAGTCACGGATGGGTGGATGGTTCCTAAGGACAAATGGGATATCAATGAAAGCGCGCTGGATGATTACCTGGAGCGTGAG
The DNA here is from genome assembly GCA_964420535.1 of uncultured Leptolinea sp. Lineage (GTDB taxonomy): Bacteria > Chloroflexota > Anaerolineae > Anaerolineales > Anaerolineaceae > Leptolinea. The sequence continues at coordinate 2,534 of CAYQTY010000065.1, forward strand.
CGGCGTTTGCTTTATGTGGCTATGACCAGGGCACGCGATCTGCTCTACCTTTCGTATCCGCGCGGAGTCGCGTCACGCTTCCTGAACAATATCCCTGAAGATATGCTAAAACGGCTTTATTGACCAAAGGATCAGGGTGTATCTCATGCTCAGGGATTACGGTTTAATGGAAAATTTCTTGCCTGACTGCCTGGCTTGACCTATACTAGTATTAAGAAAACCCGATTCCCCGGAATAGGAGGGCTCTATGTATATCACTACCTTACATGGACATGTCAGCAAAGAGAACCGACGGACTCTTGAGGAATCATTTGCCAAAAAAGCCAAGCATCCACCCGAAGGGCTGATGCAGTCATTTCTGGTGCATGACAAAACGGACAAATCCGACTGGCAGATCATTTC
>CAYQTY010000065.1:2945-12997 GCA_964420535.1 uncultured Leptolinea sp.
TTTCGGTGTGGCGCAGTGAAGAGACTTACCTTGATGCCAAAGCATCAGGCCAGTCTGATACCTGCGACACCCTGTTTTTCGAGGCGGGGACAAAGCCCGAACGCCGTCACTATGACGTGGCCGAGCGTTTTCTGCGCGTAGCCAGCGAGTAAGGTTTACCCTACCAGCCCTGGAATGATATCTGCCAGCTTCCGGGCGAATTTCGCGTGTTCATCTGCCTCCCAGTGTAGGCCGTCTAGGTCACTGGTGGTTAATATGGTGTTCGCGTCGAGGAACGGGAGATTCAACTCTTCCGCGATTTTCTTGTAGTTCGCGGCCAGGTGCTGTGATTTCACATCTCCGCCGGCAAACATTTCAGCAAACTCATTCAGTTTGCCCAGACACGGCGGGGCAACCACAAGAATCATTGGTGCCTGCCTATCCGGACCGGATCCCGAGTGAAGAATACTTTTACACAATGTGCCAACCCCTCGGGCAATATCTGAAGCGGGAACAGAAAAGCGCTGTTTCAGATCATTGGTGCCAAGCATAAGCACTACCAGGTCAACCGGGCGGTGTGATTCAAGGCAAGGCCCCAGGTAGGACTTTCCATTCTTATCCACTTCAATTGGATCGTCCCACACAGTTGTCCGTCCGCAGCAACCTTCTTCAATCACAAAGTAATCATCCCCTAAAAATTTCTGGAGGACACCCGTCCAACGCACATCGCGGGGGAACCGGTTATGGGTAGGCGCCGGATCGCACCCCCAGGTATTTGAATCGCCGTAACAAAGCACGCTTTTTTGCATTCACTGCTCCATTATTAAAAAATCATAAGAAAGTCATGAGAAATTCATGCAAATTATAGTCAAATATAACTCCTTCATCATGTTTGTCTTTGGTAAAATGGATTGAGTAAACATTTCGGGTGATGACCGGCCGTCAATAAGGGTGATGGCGTAATTAATTTTATTGACCATATCTGACAGAATATTGATCGGGCAGGCGGGAAGGCTGAAACATCCTTTATTAAACCGGTTTGAATGCGCGAAGATAACTCTGGAATTACTATCGCCGGTAGGCGATACATACTGCAGGAAGGCAACCCAATATCCGTTATATACACTCGGATGCATCTCACAAATCAATGGCTGGAAATCCCAATTCTGGAATCATTTCCTGGCGATAAGGAGGTATAGCTGTGTGGCAGATCTTGATCGTGATAGGAATGCTGTTGTGTGCAATTATGGCTGTGCGTGCACAAAAATTGTTGTTATCAGCATTGTGGCTGGCGGGAGCCAGCGCGCTAGTCGCACTCTGGATGTATATCCTGGGGGCGTACCAGATAGCCGTCATCGAACTGAGTGTTGGAGCAGGGCTGGTGACGGTTCTTTTTGTCTTTGCCATCAACATCGCTGGCGAAGGCGCCGCCCAGGTGCGCGACATGCTGCCTGGCTGGGTAAGCTGGGGGCTGGTGATCGCCTCGCTCGGGCTGCTGGCCTATTTGACGCTCTCCAGTTCTTTGCCGGCCGCGGCTCCCGCTGACCTGAGTTTTAACACGGCGTTCTGGGAAAACCGCGCGGCAGATATGATGCTTCAGATCGTGATCATCTTCGCTGGCGCCCTGGGTATCCTGGGACTGTTGGCTGAAGGCAAATCCCATTCCACGAAGGGGGAGGAGTAATATGCAGATTTCGCTGGCGACTCTTTCCATTATCGGGGTACTCGGGCTGGTAGGGATCGGTTTGTATGCCCTGCTGGCGGCTGAGCATATGATCAAAGTGATCATCGCCCTGCAAATTCTGGCTAAAGGTGCCATTATGGCTTTTGTGGCAGCCGGCCAGGTTAATGGGCAGGTCAATACCGGGCAAAGCCTGGCGTTGACGGTCATCGTGGCGGATACAATCGTGGCGGTTGTCGGCCTTTCACTGGCCGTGCAAGCCCGCCGGTTTGTTGGATCCATGAATATTCGTAATTTATCCAATTTAAAGAGGTGAGTGAGATGGCAGCTACTTTACTTTTGCTCACCATTGCCATCCCATGGGTTGGCGCTTTGATCATCTGGTTGATCGGCGATGAGTACACAAAATTGCTACATGGTGTGGCCGTCGCCTTTTCGGTAGCGGCTGGTATTGCCGCGTTGCTGCTCATCCCCTACGCCACCGGCGCGCCGATCATTTCTGTCGACGCGGGTCCGGTATTTGGTGTGTTCACCTTTGCGCCTGACGGGCTGGGTGTTTTCCTGGCCGCTGTGGCAACAGTCATCGGCAGCCTGGCGGTCATCTTCTCGGTGGATTACATGAAGGGTGAAGGCCAGATCGCCCGGTATTATGCCTTCGTGCTCTTCTTCATCGGCAGTATGACCGGGCTTGTGCTCACCACCAATCTGCTGCTGATCTTCGTTTTCTGGGAACTTACCGCGCTGTGTTCTTACGCGTTGATCGCGTTCCACAATGATGACCCGAAAGCGGTGGCCGGTGGTATGAAAGCACTGATCATCACCCAGTTTGGCGGTGTTGGTTTGCTGTTGGGCGCGCTGCTCATCCGCAGTTATCTAGGTAGCTACGAATTGAACGACCTGCTGGCCAATGTGGACAAGATCCCGGCCAGTGTTCTTTCAGTGGCGGCATTTGGTTTCCTGGCGGCCGCGGCGGCTAAATCGGCTCAGTTCCCCTTCCAGACCTGGCTGCCCGACGCTATGGAAGCTCCCACCCCTATCAGCGCACTCATCCACGCGGCGACCATGGTCAACGCGGGGGTTTATTTGCTGGCCCGGTTCTACCCGGCCTTCAAAGATGTCCCCGGATGGACGCTTACTGTTGTTATTGTCGGTATGCTTTCCGCGTTATTGGCGGCTATTATGGCTACCGTGGCGACCGACCTTAAACGGGTGCTGGCGTATTCAACCGTGTCACAACTCGGGTTTATGGTCTACGCAGTGGGCGTAGGTGGTATTTTCTCCAGTCAGTTCCACCTCTTCAGCCATTCGGTGTTCAAAGCCCTGCTCTTCCTGGGCGCCGGCGCGGTAATCCACGCTGCCGGAACGCGTGATATGCGCGAAATGGGCGGCCTCGGCAAGAAAATGCCCGTGGTACGGAATGTCTTTATTCTGGGTTCACTGGCATTGGCCGGACTGCCCATTATGAATGGCTTCTGGAGCAAGGAACTGGTACTGGAATCCGGTTTGAAGGGCGGACCCGTCTGGGCTTTCGTTATCATGCTTATCGTAGCCGGTATCACGGCCTTTTACACATTCCGCTGTGTGAACCTGGTCTTTTACGGCGAACCCCGGAAGGAACTGCATGTTCACGATGCCGGTCCGTTCATGAAAACCGCGCTCATACCGCTGGCTGCGCTTTCGCTGGTCACCTGGCTGGCAGCCGGTCCATTTGCAGATATGCTGAAGAATACGCTTCCACACCACGAGCTTGAGCACTTAACCACCATGGAAATGGTGGAAGAAGTCGTCATGGCTCCGGCTACCTGGATCGCGATGGTTGTCATTGCCATCGGTCTGGTCTGCTGGTGGCAGCGTGACAAACTGAGCGGCGTGACTAATAGCCTGAAAGGTCTGGCCAAAGCGGCTGTTGACAGCTTCGGATTTGAAGCCATAAACCGTGGTGTGGTGAACGGAGTTCAGTCATCCGCTGAATCTCTGCGCGTCACCCAGACCGGCCTGTTGAATTGGAATATCGCGTCGATTCTGATTGGATTGATCGTAGTGCTTGTTATTCTGGTGATGGGAGCCTGAGACTATGGACAATAATACACTCTTCCTCTGGCTGCTGATCCTGCCCTTTGCCGGGGCGATCGTCACCTACCTGGCTGGCCGCACGGCTGTTATTCAGAAGGTGAAAAACAATCCGGCGCGCTGGCTGGCATTTGTCGTGTTCCTGGCAGTGGATTACTTCTTCATTACTCTGGCAGGGAAATTCCTTTCCGGCGGTCCGGTTGACTTAAATGTCGGCACGGTTGCCCTGCAATTTGACGGCATCAGCCTGGTGCTGGGCGGTTCCGCCCTGCTGCTGGGTACATTGGCCTCACTCTTCTCAGTTGAATACGTTGCTGGCGAAGTGGGAGAAGAAAAATTCTATTCCATGATGATCGCCATGGTGGCGGCTGTTATGGGTCTCTCCTGCGCCAATGACCTTTTCAACCTGTGGGTCTGGTTCGAGACCATGGCCATCACCTCGTACATGCTGGTGGCTTTCTACAGTTCGCAACCGGGTTCCCTGGAAGCCGGTGTGAAATACCTGGTACAGAGCGCCACCGGATCGGTCTTCGTAATGGTTGGTGTCGCGCTGGTCTTCATGGTCACCGGTGAGACAAGCCTGGTGGCCATCTCAAAGACGGGCGCTCCATCCATGGTGTTGCTCGCCGCTGGCGCGTTATTTATCATCGGCTTCGGCGTGAAAGCGGCGCTGGTTCCCATGCACACCTGGCTGCCTGACGCGCACTCACAGGCACCCAGCGGTGTCTCAGCCCTACTCTCCGGCATTGTGATTGAAGCCGGTCTGGTGGCAATACTTCGCGCGCTTGGCGCCCTAGGCCATGTCTCGCTTTCATGGGGCGTGATCCTGCTGATCTTTGGCGCGGTCAATATGACGTACGGTAACCTGATGGCGTTACGCCAGAATCAGGTAAAACGCTTGTTGGCTTTCTCCAGCCTGAGCCATATGGGCTATATGCTCATCGGTTTCGGCGCGGCCATCCAGTTCCAGGTTTTGAACGGGGCGGCTGGCGGTTTCTTCCACCTGATCACGCACACCATGATGAAAGGACTGGCCTTCCTCGCGGCGGGCGCGCTGCTTTACGCGCTGTATATCACCAAAGGGAAACACGGTCCGTTGATGGTTGAAGACCTGAACGGCGCCAGTAAAAAATACCCGATGACAGCCCTCGCGCTGTCTGTGGCGGTACTGGGGTTGGGTGGACTTCCCCCACTGGCCGGGTTCATGTCAAAATGGCAAATTTTTGTCGGCGGCTTTGAGACTCAGAATATTTGGATGATGATCCTCGTAGTGTACGCGGCATTGAACAGTGTACTCTCGCTGGGTTACTATGCCCCGATGGTCAACCGTTTATACCGCATGGAACCGACTGACATTGTCAATGATGGCGCGGATTTGAGTTTCATGATCCAGATCCCGCTGGTAATTCTGACATCTGCCATTGTAGCGATTGGTTTTTGGCCGTCCGCGGTCAGCTTTATCACCACGCCGGCGGCGGCAGCGCTGCTGAAAGCGTTTGGAGGCTAATCAATGGATATTCTACTTTCACCTCCCCTGGCGTTCCTTCTTTACATCCCGTTGGTCGGATTGATTGCCGTTCTCGGACGTGTTCTGGCGGGCCCGGAACACGCCAACCCGATGAAATCCAGCCTGTATGGCTCCGGTGAAGAAGCACCTACCAGCGCGGCAGCCCCCGGATACAAACCCTTCTTCTTGATCGCGTTTTTCTTCGCGTTCCTGCATCTGGGAATGTTGGTTCTTGGTACAGGCGGATTAAATTGGACAACCGGCGCATATCTGATCGGTCTGGCCCTGGCGCTGATCGCCCTCATCTTGGGATAAGCAGGGTAAACCGGTATAATATATCTGGATAGTCGGATTAGATCAGGAGTATGACCTTGGAACTTCAACTCGATTCAGTCTGGACAAAGACACTTCATCAAGTAAAGACATGGGCGCGTATCAATAGCCCGTGGGCTATTCATTTCAATAGCGGCTCATGTAACGGTTGCGATATCGAAATCCTTGCCACTTTGACCCCTCGCTATGATGTCGAACGCCTGGGTATCAAACTGCAGGGAAGCCCGCGCCACGCGGATGTGCTGATCTGCACGGGACCTGTTACCCGCCAGGCGCGGGATAGGCTGCTGCGTATTTATGAGCAAATGCCTGACCCGAAATTCGTCATCGCTGTTGGGTCGTGCGGTATTTCAGGCGGGGCTTTCCACGGGTGCTATAACATCACCGGCAATATCAATGAAGTAATTCCGGTGGATGTGTATGTTCCCGGCTGCCCGCCGAGGCCTGAAGCCATCATCTATGGAGTGGCTCAGCTGCTTGAAAAACTCAAAGCTTCAGCCAAATCTGTATAGTGGAGGATGAAGATGGACACTGAAAAAGACCTTGCGCGGGTGGAGGAACTCCTCAAACCCTTCAGCAAGGAAATCACAAAACCGGCTTCCAACAGGCTCGACGCGGTCGTGGCTCCTGAAAAGCTGATTGAAGCGGTAACCGTTCTTACGAAAGAAAAATGGGGCTACCTTCTCACCATTACCGGTCTGGATGTGCCCGCACCCGCCCCGGAGGGGAATGAGAAACCCGGCGAAAACCATGTGGAATTGCTCTATCACTTCGGCGAAGGCGCTGCCATTGCCACGTTGCGGGTTTCCGTTCCATATAGTGACCTTAACGTTCCGTCAGTTTGTGGCTTGATCCCCGCGGCAACGTTGTATGAACGCGAAGTGATGGAAATGCTGGGGATTGTTTGTGTAGGAACACCCGATCCCGACAAGCTGCTTCTTCCAGATGACTGGCCGGCGGGTGTATTTCCGTTACGGAAAGAGTTTACCGGTTTTAATAAAAAACCCGAAGAGGGTGAAGGAGTATGACAATGGAAGCACAAACCAGTACCGGTACAAATAAATTTGTTGTTCCCATTGGCCCGCAGCATCCCGCATTGAAAGAACCAGGCCACTTTGAATTCACCGTTGACGGCGAGATCGTCACCGGCGCCTCAGTCCGATTGGGTTTTGTGCACCGCGGTATTGAAAAAGGTACAGAATCACGCAACTGGACACAGAATATGTATATGGTGGAACGTGTCTGCGGTATTTGCAGCCATGTTCATGCCTCTGCGTACGCCCAGGGCGTTGAAATGCTGGCCGGAGTCACCATCACGCCACGCGCTGAAGTGATCCGCTCTATCACAGCCGAGCTCGAACGCGTACACAGTCACATGCTATGGTTGGGGGTGGCGGCACATGAAGGCGGCTTTGATACGCTCTTTATGTACTCCTGGCGCGACCGTGAAACCGTAATGGATCTGTTGGAACTGGTCACCGGAAACCGGGTGAATTACAGCGTCAACCTGCCCGGTGGTGTGAAATACAATATTGATGAGAAGATGGCTGATCAGATCCGTAAGGGGCTTGATTTCCTGGTCGGACGCATGGAACACTACATGAAAGTAGTTCTCACCGATGAAACGTTTGTCGGGCGAACCAAAGGTATTGGCGTTATGCCAAAGAATGAAGCCTATATGTTGGGTTCCATAGGACCCACAGGGCGGGCCTCCGGTGTGGAGCATGACGTTCGGGTGGATTCTCCGTACGCCGCTTACAAAGAATTCCCTGTCAAAATAATTCTGGATGACGCCGGAGACCTGCAAGCCAGGTTTGTGGTACGCATCAAGGAATTATATGAAAGCGTCCGATTGATCAAAGAGATGCTGGATCACATGCCCGAAGGAGAATTGACGGTAAAAGTTCCCCGGCGAATTCCCGCGGGTGAGGCAATCAGCCGCATGGAAGCGCCGCGAGGTGAGTTATTCTACTTCCTGAAAAGCAACGGTACTGATATCCCGGAACGGGTAAAGATCCGCACCCCATCCCTGTGCAACTGGTCATCCATTACCAACTACGCGGTAGGACACAAACTGGCCGATATGCCCATGCTGCTGGCGGGTATTGACCCCTGTTTCTCGTGTAATGACCGCATGGTTACTGTCAATCGGGGTGGAAAAGACCCGGTCAATTGGACATGGGAACAACTACGTCAATATGGGATCGCATACTACAAATGAACAATTCACTCACCCTCCTGAATCTGTTGATCTTCCCCGGTGGTCTGTTTTTGATCGCCATGGGAATGGCCTATGAATGGGTAGACCGTAAACTTGTGGCCCAATTCCAGAACCGTATTGGACCGCGTTGGTTTCAACCGCTCGCCGATACGATAAAACTGCTGGCAAAAGAAGAGATCACCCCGGCTGGTGTGAGCAGCGGATTGTTCATCGCGCTGCCCATTGTTGCCGTGGCTGCCGCGCTCACCGCGTCACTCAATGTGCCGATGTTCGGGCTCCAGCCCGTGTACAGCTTTCAAGGCGACCTGATTGTTGCCATGTACCTGTTGAGCCTGATGACCCTGTGTATGGGTTTGGCTGGCGCCAACACCAATGACCGTTTCTCCCTGATTGGCGCAACGCGTACATTGACCCAGTTGTTCTCCTACGAAGCGCCATTCATGCTCGCGCTGCTTGGTCCCGCCATTGCGGCCGGTACCTGGAATATCAGTGAGATCAATAACTTTGCGGGTTCCAATATCTGGATGATCGTCACACAGCCGATCGGCGCCCTGGTTGCCATCATCGGTCTGATGGGCAAGCTGGAATTACCGCCATTTGACGCCCCTGAAGCGGAAACGGAAATTGTTTCAGGCGCGTTGACAGAATACAGCGGCCGCGGCCTCGCGCTATTCCACATCGGTAAAGATGTGGAACTGGTGATTGGCCTGACCATGGTTTCCGCTTTCTATCTGGGCGGTTTATCCAATCCGCTGGTATTCATCTTGAAAACCGCTGCCTTGCTACTGGTTACAGCCGGATTGCAGTCACTGTTCGCCCGTCTGCGTATTGACCAGACTGTCGGTATCTGGTGGCGCATGGGTGCGCTGTTAGCGCTGCTCCAGTTGCTCGTGTTGATCGTTCTTAAAGGATTTGGCTTATGAAAATCGGCGCCATGCTTGGTGATATATTCCGTTCACTGTTTAAGAAGCCGGCAACAGAGATGTATCCGTATGTGCGGACAGACGCTCCGGACCGGTTTCGCGGCCAGTTAAAGTACAAGTCTGAAACCTGCACCGGTTGTCAACTCTGTGTAAAAGACTGCCCGGCCGATGCCATTGAGATCGTCACTATTGATAAAGTCGCGAAGAAATTTGTAATGCGCTATCGGGCTGACCGGTGTATATTCTGTGCGCAGTGTGTACAATCGTGCCGTTTTGGATGCATCGAGTTATCCAGTGATGAGTGGGAACTGGCTTCAGACAAACGCCAGCCGTTCGAATTGATTTACGGCCGAAAGGAAGATATTGACGCCCTCCTGGAAAGAGCAACTCAACTCGAACCTGCGGAAGCTGCGAAATAACTATCCGGACTCAAAAGTAGTACTGGTTGGGGTCGGTAACCCGCTAATGGGCGATGACGCTGCCGGCATGCTGGTTGTTCAGAATCTGACATCCCGCTTGCCGGCAGATTCATGGCTGGTTCCAGTGGAAGGCGGTCCCGCGCCGGAGAATAGCACAGGCGCGATACGCCGTAACATGCCGGCGGCTGTCATTTTTATTGACGCGGGTGATTTTAATGCGTCTCCGGGTGAAATCACTTTCGTTGAGAGTAGTGCATCCGAAGGCGTTTCCGCGTTTGGTCACGCACTTCCGTTGAGTGTGCTGGGGCAATATCTTGAATCCGACCTTGGGTGCAAAAGTTATTTGTTGATCATCCAGCCTGAACGCATTGATTTTGACGTCCCGGCAACCCCGTTGGTATTGGATGCTGTTGAAGTGATCACTCGGGAGATTCAAAAAAATGCATAAATCTTCTGGCAATTGCCGTAAAATATTTATGTAAAATTAATTGACATTTGCATATTTGTTATTCTTGTTATATACTGCTTACATCGCTCCGTGAATTTTATCCTTTTCTTGCGCGAAACTGAAGTGGGTTAGATAGTTCAAAATGAACGAGCGCATTTTCACGGGTGACAAGTAAACCCCGGACGTATTTTCACTTTCTTGTTCGGTCTGGCATTTATCGGTAAATCCTTTGCCGCTTAGGCAAAGGGATAACTCAATTTCCTTTGACCCCTTCTTCCCTTGAAAACCCGGAACTGAGATGCCTGTAAGGTACTCTCGTTCCGGGTTATTCATTAAGAATCTGCCACTTTTTGGAAAAGAAATTACTCTATTACAGGCAATTTCTTCCTGTTGCTGGATGACCCTAAAATCGCTCCACCGATGATCAACGCCATGGCGATGACGGCTATGGTGGTCAGATTCTTTCCGGCA
>CAYQTY010000066.1:0-804 GCA_964420535.1 uncultured Leptolinea sp.
ACCAAATTCAGGGAAGTTTATTCGTGATACGGTTACCTCATCGCAGCTACAACCCCGGTAAGGCGTCATTTTTCCGGCGGCGCGTATGGCTTATCATACTGACAGGGATTGCATCCCTGTCAGTATTGGCATCCAACACTATCGCAGTTGACGCACGGGTGTTACCCACTGCCACACCGGCCGAATCTGAAATCTCCATTCCAGATTCCGGTGAACCGGTAATTTTGCAGCCCGGCAATGACGCCCGAATGGTCTCTCCATTGAAATTGAAACCCGGGGAAGATGGTCAAATTCGGATTGAACTGATCGGTCATGACAACCGTATGATCTTCCGGAGATTGCTCGATTACCCGGATTACATCGGTAAAACAATGGTACTTGAGCAAGATATCCCATTCGAAGTACGCGCTGATGAAAAAGCCCGTCTACAGGTAGTTCTGGAAGACCGAAAGGGGAAAGTCAACTTCCTTACTTCAGTTCAGTTGACGCTGCTTAAAATCAAAGGCTCAGAAACCAGCGGCGACAGTCCCGTCAATCCACGGATAAAGATCGAGTTGCCTGAACCCGGGTCCTCAGTCAAGGGAAGTGAATTGATTGTCAAGGCAGGTTACAAACCGATCAATGACACGCCGGTAGTGGTGGAAGTGCTTGCCAGTGACTGGCACACGCTCACATCCAAAATACTCAAGATCACCATACCGGCAGACCAGACGGCGTTCACTCCCATTGAAGTCAAGCTGCCTGTGAAAACCAGTTCTAGACTTCCAGTGACCATCAGGATACGGCAGGAGAGCTATAACCTGA
>CAYQTY010000066.1:814-12948 GCA_964420535.1 uncultured Leptolinea sp.
TTCATCTGGAGTGAAAAAGCAACCCTGACACCTTAACAAAAAAATCCGGTTGGAGAATAATCCAACCGGATTTTAATTTTTACGCACCACCATCCGTGTAAAATTTCGGGTCAGTTGGCGTCTGCCCTGAGGGGTCATACACGTAGACGTAATCACCCACTTTCGCCCAGTCATATAACCAGTGCGAATCACCCAGTGACAGGTTCACGCATCCGTGAGACGCGTCATAACCGAAACGAGCGTGCCAGTATGCGCCGTGCAGAGCGCGCAGCTTGTCAAAATACATCGTCCAGGGAACATCCTCTAAATAATAATATCCGGATTTATCTCCTGAAAAATCACCACTCATGGTTTCGGTGTCTTTTTTCTTGTATACCTTGAAAAGACCGGGTTGGGTATAAAAAGGCTTGGTGCCCGTGGAAACAAGCGTGGCAAAGACCATCTTTGAATTGTCATACACCGATAAAGATTGTTCTTCCAGATTTATATCAATCCAACGGCCGTTCTCAACACCCTTCGGTGCGACAGAGGTGGGAATAACACGGCCAATGATGCGATCTTCGATCCATTCACCCAGTCCGATCATCACCCACAGTGTATCACCCACCTGCCGTGTGCCGGCTATGGAATAGAATTCACCGGGTATGACTTCATGCTTTGATTCCTTTGTACCGAAATCCGGTGATGGGCGGGTAAACCCGTTCGTCAGGATCCAGCCGAATTGGGTCCGGGGTGTGTCATGCGCCACGACACCCTGAAAAACCGGCGGGGCCGCGCGGGCAATGTCACCGCCATCCACCCACAATCCGGAACTGGAAAGAAAATACAAACCCATATCCGTCTGGGACGTGTTTGAATAAGAAATATAACGGGTGGCTCCCTTCAGGAAGAAGGTCGCTGCCCTGGCGTCACCCATGGCTGGCGAACCGTAGAGAGGCGCGCTGGGGCTGGTGATCTTCGCGTACCGGAAGGGAACATCGTTCAAGGTAACGGAAGGTTTACTGACCGGCATCGATGGGATGGGGTAAACAACCCCGTCTTTCGCCATCTGGGTTAACATGGAAGATGGCCCAACGGGCAGACAGGTATCGGGTGTGGTAAGGTAAACACCGGGACGGCAAATAACGTCACCGGAATAGTCTTCCGGGTTGGTCACAGGTGCGTCATCGGCGCTCACCGGGGTGACACCAAAATTGGTCACGAGCAAAGCTGACAGGAATAATAAATTTAGCAAACGTCGCATTCAAACCTCAGAGAATTAATATATCCAATGGAACGATTTTACTCCAATTATTCCGGTTACCCGGCATTACAGCCATCAAAACATTGTAAAAAACACCAATAGAAAAGCAGGGTTTAATAATTCTAAAATACTCAAGGTCTGCTTGACACGCATATTATGTCGTGATAATCTAATCCCCGGTAGAAACCCACTGACCATGTTTTCCAGATTCATCCGTCAGTGGATTTTTCTTGCCAAATAACAATCGATGGAGATTTTAAGAATGTCAGATCGTTTGATGGGGACTGTAAAGTGGTTCAATGCCACAAAAGGTTATGGTTTCATTGGCCGTGAAGAAGGAGAAGATGTTTTTGTGCATTTCTCTGCCGTTGAGATGGAAGGCTACCGACGGTTAAAAGAAGGCCAGAAAGTGGAATTTTCTGTTGAACAAGGGCCGAAAGGTCTTCAAGCAGCAAACGTAATACCTCTGGGATAAGTTAGATTGAACAACCAAAACCGTCCATGTAGGACGGTTTTTTTTATTCCGGCACCCGGGTGACTAAATACCCGGCCAGTTTGGTGTATTCGTACATCGTACTCTTCCATCCCGCGGCTGACATCCACCATGTCTCAGGGCGATACCAACTGGAACGAGCTGGACGGATAATCACGTCCACCCCACTATCCTTAAAAATATCCTTCCATATTATGCGGGTCCGAAATGTATGGTACGGATCAGTGACCACGATCAGTGTATGCGCGTCTGTATTAATCACCCGGGTGCGCACCAGTTTGGCTTCTTCGCGGGTACTCGCGGCTTTGTTTCCGATAACCTGTATACCCGTCGGCGGAATACCAGCGTTGATCAATACCAGGCGTTGTTCACGGGAATATGTTGTATTAAATTCTTCCAGAACGGCGCCTGTCTCGGTCAAAATTATGGAATCGGCATAGTTTTCCTGATATAGGGAGATGGCTTCCTGCAGGCGCGAATCATCTCCCCCACTGAGTACAACAATGGCGTCTGCCTTCTTCAGGGTATCCGCCACCGTAAGAAGCCTCCCCATCCCGTAAACCAGAATGATGGAAAGAAATCCGAATAATAAAGTAAAGACCAGGCAGGAACCACAACCCGGCCTTCGGGATTTCTGTTTCTCTACCATAAAGGCATTTTACCAGAAGGAATAACCGCCTTTATGCAACCTGATACAAGATAGACCGTATATGATTGTGGAGGCAAAAATGTCTGAATCGAAAAATGTTCCTGTTTTACTCTGGCCGTTCTACGCGATCTGGAAATTGATCGAACTCATCTTTAATCTCACCGGCCGCCTGATCGGCGTTGTTCTTGGCCTGGTGTTGATGATCGTCGGTATTGTGCTGACTGCCACCGTGATCGGCGCCATTGTCGGCATCCCGTTCATCGTCATCGGTGTTCTGTTGACCTTGAGATCAATTTTCTAATTCTTCACTTTTTGCAAGGCCAATTTCATCCGGTTTATGGCTTCGTTCAATGTGGCTCTGGTGCAGCCAAAGTTCATTCGGACGAAGCCTTTACCGCCGGTGCCGAATGCGTCACCATTGTTAAAGGCAATACGCGCGTTTTTCAAAAAGAAATCATAGGTGGATTCCTGCAAGCCGGCCTGCCGGCAGTCAAGCCAGGCAAGGTATGTGCCTTCCGGTAAAATCATTTTTATTTCCGGCATCTCTTTATCCAAAGTCCTTTTCAAAAGGTCGCGGTTTTCCTGCAAATAGACCATCAAATCTTCCAACCACGGATTGCCGGTCTGGTATGCCGCGATCGCGGCTGTTATCCCAAGCATGTTGGTGTTCCCTGTGATGCCTTTCATTGCTTTCAGGTAATGTTCCCGTAATTCCTTGTCCTGAATAACGGCAAAGGAACAATCCAATCCGGCAATATTGAACGTTTTACTCGGAGCCATCAAGGTTATAGTCTTTTTCGCGATTTCCGGGTTGATAGAACCCAGTGGAATGTGATGATGTCCCTTAAAGATCAAGTCCCCATGTATTTCATCTGAACAGATGACCACCTTATGGCGCAGGCAGATCTCTGCCAACCGTTCCAGCTCCTCACGCCGGAAAACCCTCCCTACAGGATTATGTGGATTGCACAACAGGAACATGCAGGTGTTTTCGGTGATCTTTTGTTCAAAGTCATCGAAATCGATCCGGTAATACCCATCTTCATCCTGAATGAGTGGATTTTCAACCGTTTTCAAATCAGCATAGGATCCCGTCTTAAAAAATGGCGGGTAAACCGGCGGTTGGATGATCATCTCACCACCCGGTTTGTTGACTGCCTGTGCGGCAATATTAAAACCGACCACAACACCGGGTGTAAACACAATATCTTCCGGTTTAATCAACCAGTTATATTTTTCAACAAATCGGTCAACAATGATCCGGCGTAACTCGGCAGGGTCACCGGCATATCCAAATACTCCATGTTCGACACGGCTTTGTAATGCCTGAATGACAGTCTGTGGTGCGGCATAATCCATATCCGCCACCCACATGGGAAGCACATCTGAATCGTATAAATTCCATTTAATACTGTCAGATTTTTTACGGTCAATTTCCCGATCAAAGAGTTTCGGCATGTGGCTATCCTGCGGTTGTGATTTATACGCCCTGATTATAATTCCAGACTGTGCAATAAAATTAGAGGAAAATGATACAAACGATATTCTTCACCTGTGGGATAATTACCTCGTGAAAACTTCAAATACTTTACCTTCCACTATTAATGTTTGTTATCCCAGACGCTGGGATGAGTACGAGCTGGTTGATTCCGGCGATGGAAAAAAGCTGGAACGCTGCGGCTCTCATTTCCTCATTAGGCCAGAAGCCGAAGCAGTATGGAGGCCCGCCTTGCCGGAAAAGGAATGGCAAAAGGCGACAGCTGAATTCATGCCTTCTGCCGAAGAGAATGGCGGCCACTGGAACCTGCGCGGATATATGCCATCAGATTGGACGATCCGTTACCATGACCTGTGTTTTAAGATACAGCTAAGCGGCTCACGACACATCGGTGTATTTCCGGAGCAGGCCGTTCATTGGGATTGGATCAGCAGCCTCATCAAGAAAGCCGGACGCCCTATTAAAGTATTGAACCTGTTCGGCTACACCGGTCTTGCCACCATTTCAGCCGCAAAAGCCGGCGCCGCCGTCACCCACGTTGACGCGTCGCGCAAAGCCGTCACATGGGCGCATGAAAACCAGGACCTATCCGGCCTGTCTGATAAACCCATCCGCTGGATCGTGGATGACGCCATCAAGTTTATTCATCGCCAGGCACGGCGTGAGGAAAAATTTGACGGCCTGATCCTGGATCCGCCTAAATTCGGGCGCGGTCCTAAAGGCGAAGTCTGGGAGTTTTACAAATTGCTTCCCGAATTGCTACAAGCCTGCCGCGAATCGTTGACACAGGAACCGTCCTTTGTCGCTCTTACCGCCTATGCAGTGAAAGCATCGTCAATCACACTGGCGCAGTCACTTGAACAGACCATGCAGGGAACCGGGGGATCGATCACAGCCGGTGAACTTGCCTTAAAAGAAAGCTCTGCCGGACGTTTGCTGAGCACAGCCGTTTTCGCGTTGTGGAGCAAGACACCGGTCGAGATCGAATAACGCCAGGTCCTACAGGAGGAACACGCATGAAAGAAAACCCGGTAATCGCCATCATTGGATCCGGTGTCATGGCTGAAGCCATGATCGCCGGAATTCTCCGCCAGAAAGTCACCACTGGTGACCACGTCCACGCGGCTGACGTTCGTGTTGAACGCGTGGAAGAATTAAGGGAACAGTATGGCGTGGTTCCGTTTACCGATAATCTCGAAGCCATTCGCAACGCGGATGTTGTGATCCTATCAACCAAACCGCAGCGGATTGAGAGTGTTTACTCCATAATAAAAGGTAAGATTCCGGAAGGGGCCGTTGTCCTTTCCATCGTTGCCGGCGCTTCCATAACAGCCATCACGAATGGTCTTGAACATAAGGCTGTAATCCGTGCCATGCCGAACACACCCGCTCAGATCGGTGAAGGCATCACCGTGTGGGCGGCATCACGTGCTGTTCGTGAGGACCAGATTGAACTGGCACGGAATATCCTCACGGCTCTTGGACAGGAAGTTCTGGCAGACGAAGAGGAATACCTCGATATGGCAACCGCCCTCTCGGGTACCGGGCCAGCCTATGTGTTCCTGTTTATGGAAGCCATGATCGATGCCGGTGTACACCTTGGTTTTCCACGCCGCATTTCCGAACAACTGGTTGCTCAAACCCTGCGCGGGTCTGTTGACTTTTTCCTCGGGGCAAAATCGCATCCCGCGGCCCTGCGGAACCAGGTCACATCACCCGGCGGTACATCTGCTGAAGCGTTGTATTATCTGGAGAAAGCCGGTTTCCGGACTGCCATCAGCCGCGCGGTTTGGGCTGCTTATGAAAAATCCAAAGCGTTAGGCAAAGGTAAAAACGGCGAAGCACCGGAAAAGTAGCGCAATACCGGCGAGTAAATTTCCCCGCGTAAAAATAAAAGGAAAGTGGAGCACCTTTTGGATGCTCCACTTTCCTTTTAGTAAACCAGCTTCTTTGGGTCGCTGGAAATCCGTTTCCGGAATACCCGGTAAGTCCATCCCTGGTAGATCAATACAATCGGGACAAAGATCAATGCCACGATTGACATCACCTGAAGGGTGTAAGGGCTGGACGACGCGTTATAGATCGTCAGCGACCATTCAGGATTTGTGCTGGATATCAAAACCCTCGGGAACATTGTCAGGAAAACAAACACGGTCAGAAGTACGATTGTCAGGGATTGAACAATGAATCCCCATTTGAAATTCTTCTTGCTCATAAAGTAACCGGCGAGCAAAAGGGTTGCCACGGTAAGGAAGGTCAGATACCCCGGTTTTAATCCGGTTCCCGAAACCATATCCGTTTCAAATATCGCGTAAACTACTGCGCCTGTCAGCAGAACGGCTGCGGCGCCCCAGATTATCATCAGCATAGATTGATTGCGCTCAAGCACCGGGCCGTCTGTTTTCATAACCAGGAAAAGGCAACCCTGAAGCAAGAAACCGGCTATCACCAATAGTCCGCCTATCAGGGCAAACGGATTCAGCAGGTTCCAGAATCCGCCAGTGTAATTCTGCGCGGCGTCAATCGGAATACCCCGCATGAAATTGGCGAAGGCCACACCCCACAAAAGTGACGGGATCAGGCTGCCGGCAAAAATTGACCAATCCCAGAACGCGCGCCAGGTCTTGCTGTCATCTTTGCTGCGGAATTCTAGAGCGACTCCGCGGAGGATCAACCCGACAAGCATCAATAATAACGGTAGATAGAAGCCAGAGAAAAGCGTGGCATACCAGCCCGGGAAGGCGGCAAACATCGCGCCGCCCGCTGTGATAAGCCAAACCTCATTCGCGTCCCAATGTGGGCCGATCGTGTTGATCACCTGACGGCGTTCATCGTCTGTTTTTGCCACAAACGGGAGAAGTATTCCGACTCCCAGGTCAAATCCTTCCAGTACAAAATACCCGGAAAACAATACGCATATCAGAATAAACCAGAGTGTATTCAGGTCCATAATTTTGCTCCTATCCCCAGAATGCCGCTTCAGGTTTGACTTCAACAGCCGGATCGTCACCCCGGTCAGCCGGTCCGGCTTTGGCAAATTTGGCCAGAAGATATACATCGGCCGCCATTAGCACGCCATATAGCAAGGTGAAAACGATAAGGCTTGTTAAAACCAATCCTACAGATAAATTGGGGGATACCGAATCAGCGGTTTTCAATACACCATACACAGCCCATGGCTGCCGGCCTGTCTCTGTTAATAACCAGCCGAATGTGTTGGAGATGTAAGGCAAAGCAATGAAAAACGGGAAAAGCTTCATCATGGTCGCCTTCAAGATTGGGTTCCGGTTGTACGCCACCAATACAGCATATAGTGCCAGAAGGACCATTAATGTGCCGGCTCCAACCATGATACGGAACGACCAGTACGCCAGCGGGATGGACGGCATATAGTCACCCGGACCGTATTTAGCCTCAAATTCCGACTGCAGGTCATTCAACCCTTTAACTTCACCTGTAAATTGATTGTAAGAAAGGAAACTCAGGACACCCGGGATGCGGATTGAAACAATATCCCTTTTGGCCGGTTGGTCAACGATAGTAAACACAGAGAAGGACGCGGGATCTTCCGTATTCCAAAGGGCTTCCGCGGCTGCCAATTTCATGGGTTGATTCTTGACCAGGAATTGTGTCTGCGCGTGACCAACAATGGCTGTCAGCAGAATGGCAGCTGTGCCAAAAATGGCAGCCAGTTTGAAGGATTTTTGGAAGAAGACTTCATGATTCTTACGCAGCAAATGGTACGCACTGATCCCCAGAACAAAAAATGCCCCTGTAGTAAATCCGCCAAGGACTGTATGCGGGAACTGGTGCCAGACGTACGGATTGGAGAGCAACGCGCCAAAATCCGTCATTACAGCGCGGGTTCCCTGAATTTCATACCCCACAGGATGCTGCATAAAGGAGTTGGCGATCAGGATCCACAACGCCGACAGGTTGCTTCCTATGGCCACAAGCCAGATGGTAACAGCATGAAGTTTTTTCGAGATCTTGTCCCAACCGAAGATCCAAACACCAAGGAATGTGGATTCCAGGAAAAAGGCAAGCAGGGCTTCAATGGCCAGCGGAGCGCCAAAAATATCACCCACAAACCGTGAATAATTAGCCCAGTTCATACCAAACTGGAATTCCATCACAATACCGGTAACAACACCCATGGCGAAATTGATGAGGAATAATTTCCCCCAGAAGTTCGTCATCCGGCGGTAAACTTCATTACCGCTTGTGACATAAAACGTCTCCATGATCGCAACCAGCACGGAAAGTCCCAGCGTAAGCGGGACAAAGAAAAAGTGATACACCGTTGTTGCCGCGAATTGGAGTTGGGACAGAGATAACACAGTCATCTTTCGCTCCTAAATTCAAATTGGGTGAAACAAAAAATCAGGGAAGAAGGAAACCCGTTTCAGGGTTGAATTGATCAAAGTGGATTGATGAAAACTCGCGCGCAATGGCCTTCTGAATATGCCGAAGAGATTTTTGAACAGGGCATTTTACCTCAAGGGGACAATCACACTCATCAGAAAAACATTGAGAGATTTGAAAAGGTCCTTCTACTGCTTCATACACATCCAGTAGTGAAATTTCGCTGGCAGGCCGCGCCAATTGCACGCCACCTTCCCTGCCGGGAAATGTCAGAATGATATTTGAATGTCCCAATGAAGCGACAATCCTATGAAGAAAAGATGCTGGAATGTGCATTTCTTTTTGAATATGAGAAGTTGGAATCCTGACTGTGTCACCCGCCCTTGCCAAGCATAGGATAACCCGAAAACTATAGTCTGTCTCACGGTTTAATCGAATCATTGTGCTTTCTTTCACATATAAGTATACAAAACCTTTACTTGTTTTGTCAACTATTATTTTTTCTCTCAGTGGTATAATCGCCTTCGCTGATTAAATGGAAGAGGCATATGCTCGAAAAATTGATCGGAATCGAAGAACGATATAACGAAATCAATCACCTGTTGGAAGAAACCGGTGAAGATTATCAGCGTGCCACGGAATTGGCCAAGGAACGTGCTGAAATTGAACCCATCGTTTTAAAAACGCGGGAATACCGTCAGGCTATCAAACAGCGGGAAGAAGCAGAAATTCTCCTTCAGGAAGAGGATGACGAAATGCGCGTCCTCGCCGAAGCGGATCTTGAAAACCTCGTCCCTGCCATTCAAGGCCTCGAAAAAGAATTAAAATCTCTCCTTCTCCCCAAGGATCCGCGTGACGAACGCAATGTGATCGTGGAAATCCGTGCCGGTACAGGCGGTGACGAATCCGCCCTATTCGCGGCTGAACTCTTCCGTATGTATACCCGGTATGCTGAGCGCAAAAACTGGTCAGTTGAAGTTATGTCACAGAATGACACCGGAATCGGCGGGTATAAAGAAGTAATTTTCATGGTGAATGGTAAAGGGGCGTATTCACGCCTTAAGTGGGAATCCGGGGTGCATCGCGTTCAGCGAGTACCAGCGACAGAATCATCCGGGCGTATCCACACATCAACCGTCACCGTGGCTGTTTTGGCCGAAATAGATGAACTGGATATTCAAATACCCGAGACGGATATAAAGATCGATGTTTTCAAATCCGCCGGTGCGGGTGGACAGAACGTACAGAAAAACTCAACCGCCATCCGTATCACCCACTTCCCTTCCGGGTTGGTAGTTGCCTGCCAGGACGAACGTTCACAGTTGCAGAATAAATTGCGGGCATTGAGCATCTTGCGCGCCCGTCTCTATGATATTGAAGAACAGAAACGGATCGCTAACCTGGAAGCAGACCGCCGTTCACAGGTTGGTACCGGAGAACGGTCCGAGAAGATCCGCACCTACAACTTCCCTCAATCGCGTATTACAGATCACAGGATCAACGTATCCTCGTTCAACATTACCGGTGTGTTGGATGGTGAACTCGATGTGTTTATTGATGAACTGTCGATGCGCGATGAATCTGAACGACTCGCCGCTTCCAACGAATAATCAACTGGGGGATTGGCTAAGAGAAGCCGTCCTCCGGATGCGACCGGTTAGTGATTCTGCAACCCTTGAAGCGCAATTGACCGCGTCTCATGTGTTGAAAATGTCGCGCTCATGGGTCATCGCGCATCCAGAATACAAAATTCCGGATGATCTTTTGCGTGAAATGAATGAGATCCTCGATCGGCTTCTCGAAGGTTATCCATTTGCTTATATCACCGGCAGTCGTGAATTCTACGGCCGTTCCTTTTATGTTCGCCCCGGCTTGCTGGTTCCACGCCCTGAGACGGAATTGCTGGTAGAAACAGCCCTCAACTGGCTGAATTCCCACCCTGACCAGCGCAACGCTGCGGATATCGGTTGCGGAACCGGGTGCATCGCGGTGACATTGGCCGCCGAAGTACCGGACCTGCAAATGACTGCCGTAGACATCGACACACTGGCGGCGGAAGTGACCGGGCAAAACGCTCAACTCCATGGAACATCCGGCAGGGTGCGTGTAAAACAGGGAAATCTGCTTTCTGGAGATTCAGAGAAATATGATCTGGTCTGCGCGAACCTGCCCTATATCCCGTCAGCCACAGTTGACCATTTACCGGCCGCACGGCATGAGCCCCGACTGGCTTTGGATGGCGGCCCGGATGGGTTGGATCTGGTAAACGAACTCCTTCAACAGGCTCAAAACCGGCTTAACCCCGGCGGATTGATACTGTTGGAAATAGAAGCATCACAGGGTGAAACAGCGCAGCAGGCTGCCCGTCGATATTTCTCATCTGCTCAAATAACATTGACACAAGACCTGGCTGGCCTCCCCCGCCTTGTATCCATTCAACTATAGAAAAGAAACTGGTACCGCGCATTGAATAAAAAATCATTTTCGCCGGGCATATTTGCCCTTATCGCCGCCTCCACCATCTGGGGGTCAACTTTTGTGATCACTAAATCTTTAATGGACACAATCAGCCCGTTTCTGGTAGTCACCCTGCGGTTGATCATCGCGGTGATCGCCCTTACGCCCTTCGCCCTGAAACGCGGCTTTCGTTTGCCAATGATCTTCCGGAAGGAATACCTGCTGTATGGTCTTACAGGCATCGCCCTGTATTACGGACCGGCTACGATTGGTTTGTCTCTTACCTCAACGGCCAATGCCGCCCTGATCCAGGCTGTTATTCCGGCTGTGGTCGCGCTGCTATCCGTTGTTATTCTAAAAGAAAAGATTTCACCACCGCATTCCTTCGGAATCGGATTATCAATCGCGGGGATTCTGCTTATATCCGGAAATCCTGCAGAAGCAGGTTCGGCGACCCTGATCGGCAATCTGTTGATCATTGCCAGTGTTGTGAGTTGGTCGATCTATAATATCCAGAGCCGCCAATTACCCGAAGGCGTGGATCCCATTGTAAGTACCACCGCCAGTTTCTATACTGGTGTAATTTACTTGCTTCCTTTTACCGTATGGGAAATCTCGCTGAAAGGTTTTCCGCAAATAGCGCCCTCTGCCTGGACCGCGCTATTATATCTGGGAGCAATTGCTTCAGCTCTGGCGTATTTTTTGTGGAATCTGGGACTGAGCAAAATGGAAGCATCCCAGGCTGCCCCTTTCATAAACCTGATCCCCATCATCGGGCTGGCGTTATCCATTTTAACCGGTGAATCGGTTTCATTACTTCAGATTTCCGGCGGATTAATTGCCATCATCGGTGTATTGATCACACAGGACCTTATAAATATCAAACGAGGTGTTTTAGATGAAAACCCGGGTTCTTCCGATTAATTCGTTCAACTCTCTAAAAGAAGCCTTACTGGTCATCCAGGCGGGCGGATTGGTGGCATTTCCTACCGATACCGTATATGGTCTGGCCGCTGACCTTCATTCACAGGCGGCCATCGACCGCATATATCAGGCCAAAGGCCGCGATATGGCCAAAGCTATCCCGGTTTTGATCGGAAAAAAGGAACATCTGGATCAGATAGCCGAAATAGTGCCGGAATCCGCCCGGAAACTGGCAGAAAAGTTTTGGCCTGGCGGGCTTACGCTTATTATCCCTCGAAAACCTGACCTGCCCGAAAACCTTTCCAGCGGTCCCACAGTGGCAGTCCGCCTGCCGGATTATGAACCCGTATTGACTGTGCTGCACCACTGCGGTTCGCTGGCGGTTACGTCAGCGAACCTTAGCGGTCAGTCCAATCCGCTTTCGGCGGAGGATGTACTCGCGCAATTAGACACACGTATTGATCTGATCCTGGATGGCGGAAAAGTAACAGGGGGTATCCCCTCA
>CAYQTY010000067.1:0-997 GCA_964420535.1 uncultured Leptolinea sp.
CATCGGTCAAAATAATAGGTTTCGATGAACCGGTCACCATTGACGAGATTGATGCCATGAAACGGACGGCTTCCGCCATTGAAAAACGCTTCGAGCAGAATACTATCCGCTGATTGTTCCACTATCCAGCCGTCATACCGCCAGACTTCTTCACGTGCGGTGTTCAACTTAATTACCTGAACATCAGGGGTATCGGTTACAGGCATTGTACCTCTTCCAAAGGGTAATGGATTGTCACTTCTTCGCCGGGGTTGAACCGCGCTGGTGACACAAATTGAAGGGGTTGTGTTTCCGTCTGAACCGTCAACCGGTATTTTCCTTCCAGGAATACGGATTCCGTCACGAATCCGTGCAAACATAATGAAGTCCGGCTCGCGACCGGATTCTTGTCTTTCCGGTGAAGTTCCAGACCGGGAACATCGGGCAACAGCAACAATGTGACTGTACCACCAGTCTCCGGCAACATCTTGCCTTCCGCAAGGATAACTTCACTACCGGAAACAGAAACCTTCCGGTCAACACGGGAAACCACACTGGCAGGCAGTATATTGCTTAACCCGAGAAACCCTGCCACCCAGAGCGACACAGGATGACGGTAGACATCTTCCGGAGCACCGACCTGTTCAATCTCACCGGCATTCAACATGATCAGACGGTCGGCGATGGAGAACGCTTCCTCTTGATCATGCGTGACGTAGATCACCGGTATATTCGCGGTTCGAATGATGCGGCGTAATTCATCCAGCAGTGATTGTTTCAGAGTGCGGTCCAACGCGCCAAGCGGTTCATCGAGCATCAACAAATTCGGCCGCGGGGCCAGCGCGCGAGCCAGGGCAATGCGCTGCTGCTCGCCTCCTGAGAGGTCCGTCACCCGCCGGCGGGCAAAGTCCGCCATATGGACAAGTTCCAGCATCTCCATCGTACGTGAGTGAATGGTATCCGCCGGCAAGTTCTGCATGCGCAGCCCAAACGCCACGTTTTGTTCCACTGACCGGTG
>CAYQTY010000067.1:1007-12945 GCA_964420535.1 uncultured Leptolinea sp.
AAACTGAAGCCGCGTTTGTGCACTGGGGTATTCAGTAGATCAGTTCCATCCCAAAATACAGATCCTGCTTCCGGCTGCTCAAGCCCGGCTATGATGCGAAGCAGAGTGCTCTTTCCACTGCCCGACCTGCCCAGCAGGCACACGGTCTCTCCGGCTTCAACGGAGAAGGACACCCCCCTCAACAGTGGAGCATTGTCATAGGATTTTTGAATATCTTTGACATCAAGCGGCATGGTTGGACCGATCAGGTAGTTCAGGATTGGTCGAAGGAGAAGACTTTCCACTTCTCCATCAGGAGTATACCCGCAAGGCAGACTATCATCAGGAAAGTGGCCATTGCCATCGCCTGACCGTAATTCAACGCTCCGGGTTGCGAAAGGAAACGGTAAATAGCCACCGGCAATGTAGGCATTTCAGGCCGGGATAGGAACGAGGTGGCTCCAAATTCCCCCAATGAGATGGTGAAAGAGAATATCGCGGAAACCAGCGCGCTGCGGGCAATGATCGGCCAGTCCACTTCCAGCCAGACACGCACGGGAGCGGCGCCCAGCGTGGCCGCCGCCTGGTGCAAGGATTCCGGAATAGACTCCAGCGCCGGGGCAATGGTGCGGATAACAAACGGCAGCGCCACAAGGCTGTGCGCTATGGGAATGAACAGCGGGAAGCTGCGGATATCCAGCGGCGGCCGGTTGAACACCAGGATATACCCCAACCCTAATGTGACCGCTGACGTGCCCAGCGGCAGCATCATCAGGCCATCCATCACCCGGGTGAGTTTATTTTTCCGCTTTAACGCCAGCGAAGCCAGCAAACCAAGGCTTCCGGCTATCAGAACTGTCTGCCCGGCATACACCAGTGAATTTACCGCGGCTTTTACCGGCGGCACATAGAAAATGGACTGCCGGCGATTGATGAACAACTCTCGGTAATAATCAAGAGTCAGGCCTGTGTTGATCGCCGTACGCTGGCCGCGTTCCGCCTCCAGCCGGGTGACGGACCGTGCGGCAAGCGACGTCAACGGAAGGACAAACAAAACTACAAGCCCTGTTACCAACAACCCGATGACACACTTTTGCCACCACGATCTTGCGCGGTTATGGCTGGTTTCACGCATACGTGGGACCAGTGGGATTTGAACCAGGCGGTTAACCCGCGCGTACACCGCGCCAATCAGTACGGTGCATAACAATTGAAGGATCGAGATAATACTGGCCATGGGCAGGTTAAGGCGCTGCAGCGCCTGGTAATACACTTCAGTCTCCAGGGTGGAAAACCCGGGACCGCCCAGCATAAGGATCACCCCGAAACTGGTGAAATCAAACAGGAATACCAGCACCGCGGAAGCCAGAATGGACGGCATTAATAGCGGCAGTGTGATCTCACGGAAGGCGATCCACGGTGACGCGCCGAGCGCCCGCGCTGCGTCCGGCAAACGGTTGTCCAGCTTTTCCCACGCGCTGCCGGTCACCCGGATGACCACTGCTGTGTTGTAAAACACATGCGCCAGCAGAATAGCCTGCAATGTATTCACTATGTTGATCGGCGGTATGGTTGTGTGAGCCAGTGCCATCCAGATCAAATTGAACCATCCGCGGGGTCCGTACAGCGCATTGATCGCCGCTGCCGCGACTACAGTTGGCAGGATAAACGGCAGGGTGGTCAACCCGCGCAAGATGGATTTCAACGGGAAGTCGAAGCGGGTAAACAGATAGGCAGCCGGCAACCCGACTGCCAGCGTAAGAACGGTTGAAAGCGCGGCCTGCCACAGGGTAAATCCGAGAGGCTGGATCACCCGGTTCCAATTCATGGCGGTATCAGAAGCCGCCCGCCACGATTCGTGGAATACTGCCCCCAGGGGATAAAAATAAAAGAATAAGAGGAACGCTCCGGGCACAAGCCACAGCAGGAAAGCTTGAAATAATCCATTACGTAAAGGCAAAAAGGCAGGCGTCAACGCCTGCCCCTTTGTATTACTGGCAAGTATTCTTGTTTTGTGACCGGAGTTTTCCTGTGGTTTCATGAGCCTCTATTTAAGAATCGCTTCTTCCCAGGTTTCAATCCAGGTTTCCCGGTTTTCTGCAATCTCTTGCGGGTTAAGCAAAGCCGGTTCTTCCGGTATCTGGTTGTATTTTACAAATTCTTCGGGCAACACGGCATTCTTGTTCGCCGGGAAGACGAACATCTGCAGCGGAATATCATTTTGGAATTCAAGTGAGGTCATGAAGTCAATAAACTTCTCAGCCAGAGCACGCTTCGCGGTACCCTTCAGGATACCGGCAAATTCAACCTGACGGAAACACATATTCGGGCCAACCAGTGAAGCTGTGGGAGCGTCTTCCGGTTTCGGATCTGCGTATACCACCTCAACGGCGGGGCTGGTGCCATAGGAGACAGTCATCGGGCGGGGCCCTTTGCCACTGGAGCCGCTGAAATGCGTGTAATACGCGGATTCCCAGTCATTGACCACCAGTACATCATTCTTTTTCAGAGATTTCCAGTAATCGGTATAGTTTTCCACACCGAATTCTTTTATTGTAGCCAGCATGAATGCGAGCCCGGGTGAACTGGTAGCGGGGCTTTCCACCACCAACAGACCTTTGTAGTCCGGTTTGGTCAGGTCAAGTAATGATTCCGGCAGGGCAAGGGCTTTCTCGGCAAAGTAGGCTTTGTCGTAGTTGATGCATACATCACCGTAATCCACAGGTGTCAAAAGGTTGTCTTTTGCCAGTTTGAGGTTGTCTGGAATGTCTGTCAGGTTGGGTGACTCGTACGCTTCCAGAATGTCACCCGTCTCCGCCCGTGAGAGGAAAGTATTGTCAACACCGTAGATCACGTCTGCCAGCGGCGCTTCTTTTGAGAGTATCGCGCGGTTTACTGTAGCTCCGGCATCCCCCCCCTTGATGAAGCTCAATTTCACATTATTCTGTTTCTCGAAATTAGCGATCACACCTTCGCTCGCGGAGAACGAATCATGGGTAAGGATGGTGAGGGTTTCAGGCTCTGTCGCGGCAGATGCCCCTTCAGCGACTGACGCGTCTTCCGGGGTTGCCGATTCACTCACGGGGGTTTCGGTAGCCGGTTCCACTGCCGGGGCTTCCACAGTTGGAACATCTGTTGCCGGTTGGGTGGGAACAGCGGTGACAGCCGGCGCGCAGCCGGTGACAACGAGCAACGCGACAACCAGTATCAGGAAAAATAGCTTCTTCATATCAAACTCCTCTTTTGTGTACCCGGTTAACAACCCCGGGTGTGTATGCAGATCAACAAACCGCGTGAAATAGTGACGCGTGCGCGGTTATCCGTCATTACATTGCTGATCCCACGGGTTTTTTCAGGGAATAATCTTTCATAATTCAATGGATATTTTAGATCAAACGTTTTAACGTCATAGACCGGGCCGCCCAACGGCAGCAGGGAAACAATATCACCCGCCTGACCATCAATTTTCGCCTCAGATGTGATCAGGAACACTTCCTCCAACCCGTCGTCCAGACGCACACTCACGGACGGGTGCGCAGGTTGCTGGAGCAGAAAGATATTCCCCAGGGTCTGGTCAAGCCGTCCTCCCAGGCCGCCGCCGATCACGATCTGAAGGCAGCCTTCCTCCATAGCCTGATCGATGGCCAGTTGCAAGTCTGTTTCATCTTTGTCCACCGGGAACCGGATGACGCGCACACCATGAGCGCGGGCTTCATCAATTTCCTCCGGAATGACCGAATCCAGGTCCCCCAGCAGGATATGAGGCTGAAGGCCAATCGCCTTGAAGTGACGCAGTCCCCCGTCCGCGGCAATCAGAAGGTCATCCGTTCGCAGACAGGCTTTCTGGCGCGCGTAATCTCTCACATCGCCGTTGGCCAGTATGTACGCCCGTTTTCCCATAAGCAAAACACCCTCCGCCGGTTGGGGAAGGTGTTGGATGGTTGATTCAACGTATACCTCCCTACGCCGGCATTATCCGGATCAGGTTCATCGGGTCGAGGACTTGTCGTCCTCCTCTCAGCCTGGAATCGTCAGGCTCCCCGTACTGCAATGTACTGCTATAGTACCGCACTTTACAAATTAAGACAAATTACCGGGATCCTATACACGGGGTTTATATAACCCGGCGTGATTGACGCCCATCATGCCCGCATCATACGACAGCGGGTCCATGCGGTTCAGCTGACCGGCCACATCGGCAGGAACAAGGCGGATCAAGCGGCGGTGTTTCAACATCTTCTCAATTTTGTCACAGCCGCGGTCATCCGCCATCCAGTTTGAGGCATCCAGGCGGGTCAGGTCAAGCGGGATGGCGTAATACCGCAGCGATTTTACGCCGTCTACATTGAAATAATCCTCAAAATACGACATCGCGAGTTCCCGCAAGGTTCGAAAGACTGGTTCACGCATCCGCAAGCCATTGAAGTTGGATTTCGCCACCGCGCCCCAAAGGTTGTTCTTCCGGTACACGGCAAGCACATGGTCGTCATCCAACCCTTCGTCTGATTGCAGGTCAACGATCGCCGGGGGATATCCCAGGCAGCGCAGTCCCAGCGCGCCGAACAGGCCGCCATCAAGGCAGTGCGCGAAGCGGTCTTTGACCACGTTGACCGGGCAGCGGTTGCGGTCTTCCGGGCTGTAAGGGGTCGCGTCCAGATAGGCCTGAACATCGGCAGGAGATTTGAAAGCGTTGAAAACATCAGTCAATTCTGGTGGAAGAGAAAAAGGGGTCTTGTTCAATTGTTCACCCGGCTGGAATTTGTTGAATTCAGGTATTATAACGTGAGATACGATATCATATCGGGTGTAATCAATCATCTTCCAATCAGGGTGACGTAGACATGATCGGCATGCTCTTTCAATTGATCACCGGCGGGCTTCTACTTGTAGCCGGAAAGAAACTGTACTGGTTCTTTGTCGGCACACTGGGCGCGCTTGCCGGATTATTTGTGTCAGAGATGTTTTTCCATCCGCAGGATATGGCTAACCGTGTATTGGTCGCTGTAGGTATCGGCGCCGCGTTTGCCATTATGGCATTGATACTCCAGCGCATTATGATCGGTGTAGCCGGTTTTATTGCCGGCGGTTACCTGGGTGTGGCACTGATCGACGCATTGCAGTTACCGGTCTCGGAATACCGCTGGGTTGTTTTCATTCTGGGCGGATTGATCGGTATCATGATCGTCAAAATGCTGTTCGACTTCTCACTGGTGATCATCTCAAGCGCGGCAGGCGCCATATTGATCACCCGCGCCATACAGATGGATGGCGCCAAAAGCCTGATCATTCTGCTTGTCCTGATCATAGCCGGTGTGGTCGTCCAATCGGTGCGCGGAAAACCCAAACCATCTGCTCCCGCTCCCAACCAACCACAGGTAACCAGATAAGACTATGGATACTCCGTCACCAGTTTTCCTGACATCATTCACCAGCCAGACACTTCTGCTAATTGGCGCGTTCTTCCTTGGAGCCGCGGTTATATCATTTTTCGGCGGGTTGCTCGCCCGGAGGCTTGTATCCCTCAGCCGGTTTGCGCCAGCAGACCGCCGTCCGTCAGTAGAACGCACCCAGACATTAAAATCGTTGCTCTCCAGCATGATCACTTTCCTGGCTTTCATCTTTGCCATATTGTTATCATTGTCGCTGTTCATACCGGTTTCCACATTGATCTGGGTGCTCGGTTTGTTCAGCGCAGCCTTCGGACTGGGGGCTAAACCGTTAATCAGTGATCTGTTATCCGGTATGGGCTTTATCTTCAACGTCACCTTTGACATCGGGGAAAAAGTAGAATTTCTGCAGCCGGGTGGCAATATTCAGGGTGTGGTAGAAGAAATCAACCTGACCACCACGCTGATACGGTCACACACCGGTGAAATGTATACCCTTCCCAATGGAGAAATCCGTATCGTGCGGAACTTCAGCCGCGGGAAATTCTCTAATGCCAACTTCAGTCTGTTCGTGATGCCGCAGGATGTTGGCCGCGCAACGGACGTCTTAAAAGCGATGAGTGCCGAAGATTTCTCGCAGATGGATTACTTGATGGAACCATTCCAGGTTGTCGGTTCAACAAACCTCTCGGGGAGTAAAGTAGAGATCATCGTTGCCGCTAAAGCGACTTACGGCAAAGCAGCGGATTTGCGCTTGACTTTGATGAACCGGATCCAGGAAAAATTCCGGTCAGAAAATATTGACCTGGCAGGTTAATGACATTTACCTAAATCGGAATAAGAAGGTAGCTCAACCGAAAACCACACATGGATAATTCCTCCGGTATTCCACAGGAAACGCTTTTGGATAAATATACTGTCCACGAACGGATAGGTACGGGTGGAATGGCAGAGGTTTTCCGGGGGCATCATGAAAAGTTGGGCCGCGATGTGGCCATAAAAGTGATGCGCACCAGCCTTTCCGGAGACGCACAATTCACAGCCCGTTTTGAGCGTGAAGCCCGTCTGGCCGCTTCGCTGCGTCACCGAAATATCGTTCAGGTTTATGATTTCGATAAACAGGGTGACCGCCTCTTTCTTGTGATGGAATACATCAACGGCGGGACGTTAAAACAGCGTCTGGAGGATATTAAATCCACCGGCGGTTGCCTTCCCCTTACAGAGATCAGCCGCATCATGCAGCCGGTAGCCAGCGCGTTAGACTACGCGCATAGCCAGGGGATGCTCCATCGCGATCTGAAACCCGCCAATATCCTGCTTGACCAGGCTGGCGATGCGTACATCACCGATTTCGGTATTGCCCGCCTGCTGGACAGTGAAGAGATCACACGCAGCGGCTCTATTCTGGGTACACCGGATTACATGTCACCGGAACAATGTGAGGGCAAGCCGCTAACTTTATCCAGCGACCTTTATTCGCTTGGCATCATCCTGTATGAATTGCTAACCGGCGAAACACCTTTTGATGCTGATTCGCCTCTGGCGATCCTGCAAAAGCACATTCACGAGCCTGTCCCTCCGTTATCCCAATACCGTAAAGACCTCCCGCATGGGTTTGATGCGGTTTTGCAAAACGCGTTATCCAAAGAACCGGAGAAACGCTATTCATCAGCCGCGGAGCTGATGAACGCCTTCTCCCATGTAACCGGTTTGCCGGTCAATTCCGGACCGGTCACATCAGCGCAAAAACCACCGACTCCTGTCAACCGGGCTCAAAAGTTTAACGCCGGATGGATTATTGCGGTCATTGTGATCTTCCTCATATTATCTGCCGGCGGATACTGGGTGTGGAAGATCAGACAAACCGCAACAGCAACGACAGCCCGATGCACTACGGTCGAGAGTTGTATTCGAAATGCCCGCTTATTGGCCACAGCCGACCGGCCCATCCTCGCAATTGAAGCGTACCGTAACGCGATTTCACTTGTTCCCGAGAGCGGGCAGGTAGTCAACGCGAAATTACCCTGCGACCTCGGTGACGCTTATGTGCGCCTCAACAAAAAATACGAAGCAAAGATCGCGTATCGGGAGTGCATAACATGGACACACGATACTGTCGAACTTGCCGGATTGCGCCAGTATGCCCAACAGCGGATAAAAGAGTTGAAATAATCTCACATCAAATTTTCATGTAGATTTTTCCATATCTACTATAATTCACGGGTATCTAAATCTTCTATGTTGTACCCGGAGTAACCATTGAACAAGATATTTCCCCGACTCTGGAAATCATTACCCATTCTGTCCATCGTTTTCATACTGGTCTTCTCCGCGTTTATATCTACACCGGGAATTGTCAACGCGCAGGATAAAGATCCCGTTGCGATCACACTCTTCTGGGGAGATGGTTGTCCCCATTGCCAACTGGAGCGCCCCTACCTGGCAAACCTGCAAAAAACATTTCCGGAGATCCAGATCCGAACCTATGAAGTCTGGTATATCGAATCCAATATTCCGATTATGGAAAAAGTAGTCGGTTCCTTCGGTGAAACCGTAAGCGGTGTACCGGTAACAATCATCGGAGATAAACACTGGGTGGGCTTCGGCCTTCAAACCAAGAATGAGATTGAAGAAACCATCCAGGCCTGTTTGAAAGATGGTTGCGAAGATCCGGTAGGTAAAGTTCTATCCTCTGAAGAATTGGCTGCTGCTGTTCCTCTCACGCTTAAACCTGATGAACTGGCTCTTCAATCGAATGAGGAACTGCAGGTTTCGCAGATCACTACTGCCGTTTCCACGAATAAATTGAGCGTTCCGTTTATCGGTGATATTGACCTGGCTCAGCAATCGCTGGCTATCGCCACCCTGTTCATTGGATTTGTTGACGGTGTTAACCCCTGTTCCATCTGGGCGTTGACCATGCTACTGGCCATCACGTTACACACCGGTTCCCGCAAGAAAGTAATGATCATCGGGCTTGTTTTCATCACTGTGACTGCCAGCATATACGCGTTGTTCATTCTGGGAATATTCAGCGCGTTGACCTTACTGAGTTCCATGGGTTGGATACAGGCAATTGTCTCCCTGGTGGCGTTGTTCTTCGCTCTTGTGAATATCAAAGATTATTTCTGGTACAAGGAAGGCATTTCCTTTACCATCGCGGATGATAAGAAACCCGGTTTGTTCCAGAAAATGCGCAAGGTGGTTGACGCCAGCGATTCCCTGTGGGGACTGATCGGCGCGACTATCGTTCTGGCTGCGGGTGTGTCACTGGTTGAGTTTGCCTGTACCGCCGGCTTCCCGGTCATCTGGACCAATCTGCTATCCGCCCAGAATGTGACGCCTGTTACCTTTGCCATGCTGCTGCTGCTCTACCTGGTGATCTACCAGTTGGACGAATTGGGTATCTTTACTGTGGCTGTGGTCACATTGAAGTCATCCAAAATTGAAGAAAAACACGGCCGGATTTTAAAACTGATCGGCGGCATGTTGATGCTCACCCTGTCAGTCGCGATGTTGGTCGATCCATTCATCATGACCGATATGTCAAAATCGTTGGTGATTTTTGGTATCGCCCTGGGATTAACCCTGCTGGTATTGCTGGTTCACCGCCGCATTTTGCCCGCAATGGGTGTTTACATCGGGACGGAAATGAAACCGAAAGCCAAAACCCACAAGAAGAAATAACAACAAAAAAGGAGCTGAAGAAGCTCCTTTTTTTGAACGAATGGTTTTTTTGTCTACCCGCCATCCCGGCTTCGGCAGGCTTAACCGACGGAGTCTCCATAGGATGTGCTGACCGCCCAATTGAACATCAAACTCGTAACTCAATACCCGGTCAGCCTCTGAGTGCGGTCAGCGCATCATGTCCCGCGGGTTCCCATCCCACTGGCTTCGACAGGCTTAACAGACGGTGGATGGGAATATCCTGATTATTTCTTTTATAGACAATGTATCTACGGGTATGGCAATAACTCAACCTTCGACAATAGCGCTTCAATATCTGCTTTGCGGCAATCCGCAGTGGCCAATTGCATGCACACTGCTCCAGCCATCGCCGTCCCGAGGCGCAAGCCTTCTTCCAACGGTTCCCCGGCTGACAACGCGGCGGCCATACCGGCCAGCATACCGTCACCGGCACCGGCTGTGGAAACCACGTCCACCGGCAGAACCGGTATCCGGTACGCCCTGTCTGGTAGAACAGCCAGAGTGCCTTCGGCACCCAGTGTAATCACCGGGATACAACCAAATCTGGATAGCAATTCAAGACCAGCCTGGTATATATCATCCATCCCACTCAACGGGCGGCCGTAAAACTCTTCCAGTTCAGTCCGGTTAGGTTTGACTAGAGTAGGCCTGCCCTCCAGCCCTTTTTGCAGCGCGGAGCCGCTGGCATCAAAAATCACAGGTATATGCCGTTTACGCGCCATGGTGATCAGCCCGGCAAACAGGCTATCTGGAACCCCGGCAGGCAGTGTCCCGCCAATCACCACACAATCCGCGTGATCAAGAGCCGATATGTATCGTTGTTCAAGGTCTTGAATATGAATTGGTGTAACAACGAGCGACGAAACAGAAAAGGTGGATTGCCCGCTTCCATCCTCCAACACGATGACGGTATGCAGGCGGGTTTCACCATCAACTTCGGTGAAACCGGTCTTTACACCGCGTGATTGAAGCATTTGTTCCATTTGCAGACCGGTAATACCCGCCTTGAACCCCAACGCAAGGCTGGACAGGCCATATTCGCCCAGTATCCACGAGGCGTCGGCCGCTTTTCCACCCATCCCGGTAGCCCATTTTCCGGCCCGGATGGTTTTATTCAAGGCAAATTCCGGCACCACCAGCGTGCGGTCAATGCAGGTATTGGGGGTGACGGTTACGATCATTAAGGATTAGTCCTGTCCGGCTATCCGGAAGGCGGATTATGAGAGGACGGTATCGTTGGAATCCGGCGCCTGATCCAGCTTTGTGATCAAATCCACGCGGTCCGCGTGACGGCCGCCTTCGAACTCAGCCGCCAGGAACTGGTCAACGATCATGCAGGCCAACCCTTCACCCACAACACGCGCCCCCATGGCGAGCATATTGGCGTCATTATGCTGGCGTGAGAGCACGGCGGTATACGGCTCGCTGGCCAGAACGCAGCGGATACCTTTCACTTTATTCGCCGTGATGGAAATTCCGGCACCGGTACCGCAGATCACCACACCGTATTTCACCTCGCCGCGCACCACGGCTTTTGCTACTTTCTCCCCGTACACCGGGTAATCCGCGCGGTCGGGGGTATACGTCCCCATATCGGTGACGTCATGGCCGGAGTCTATCAAATGTTTGCGAACAACTTCTTTCAGGGCAAACGCGGCATGGTCACTGCCGATGGCAATTTTCATTGAGATACTCCAAAAAAAGGATAAACCGTTCCTTGAGAAACGGAACGGTTTAAATTATACGCTATGAATATCAGCTTTCTTTGCAGCTATTTTTTCTTGAACTCAAAACCCAGCCGGCGCAGGAAGTCCGGGTCGTCACGCCAACCCTTGGCTACCTTGACGCGCAATTCCAGGAAGATCGAGCGGTCGCCCATCTTTTCCATTTCTATTCGGGCGCTGGTCCCGATGCGTTTCAGCATCTCAGCCCCTTGCCCGATGACGATCCCCTTCTGCGAATCGCGTTCCACGAACAGGGTGGCCGCCACATAGGTCTTGCCATCTTCGCGCTCTTTGAACTCATCAATACGCACAGCCAGGGCGTGCGGCACTTCTTCACGCAGGTGTTTTAATGCTGACTCGCGGATCAGGTCCGCGGCGATCTCGCGTTCATACAGATCGGTGATCTCATCTTCCGCGAAATACGAAGGGTGAACAGGAAGCAGTTCGATGATTCCCTTTTGTAATTCCTCCAACCCTTCTCCGCTGACGGCTGAAACCATTATCGGGAGAGCTTCCGGTAATTGTTCACTGTAGCGCGATACAACCTCCTGCCGGTTTTCTTCCAGCACGCGGTCGATCTTATTCAGGATAAGCACCTTCTTTTTCCGCCGGCCGGCATTCTTCACCAGATCGCGGGCCTGTAGGTCATCCGCGGAAGGGTCAGCGGATGCGTCCACCATCCAGGCGACGACATCCACATCAGAGATCACTTCTTCAGCCGTCTGGTTCAGGGCTTCGCCCAGTTTGTGGTGCTGCAAGTGAATGCCCGGCGCGTCAACAAAGATCAATTGCGCGTCTGGCAGGGTCAATATAGCCAGTTGACGGCGGCGCGTGGTCTGTGGTTTGGCGGAGACGGCGGCTATTTTCTGCCCCATTAATGTGTTAACCAGGGTGGATTTTCCTACGTTCGGCCGGCCGGCCAGGGCTATGTATCCGGCTTTATATTCTGGAGTTTGTTGGTTCATTTTCTCTTTATGAATCTTTCATTTTAAATTTATGAAATTGTTAGACCGGCGTAGGTTAATCGTAGGGTAATCGTCAAGCTTCGCCTGATCGGGTTGGGTATATTAATATCAAAGGGCGACTTCTCTTCTTCTTCTCCTCCTTATGTACGTGCCGGGGTCGGCGTCCCCGGCACGT
>CAYQTY010000068.1:0-6650 GCA_964420535.1 uncultured Leptolinea sp.
ACCGGCTTTACCTTCCGCACCCATACGAACCAGATCAACGCCAACGCGATCAACACGAAGACTTCCCAGGTGGTGTTGGCTACCACGGGCACGCCGGCAAACTTGATGGCAATGCCGGCCAGCGCCCACAAAATAACCAATGTGTAGGCAATATCCCGCCGGGTGACGATCATCGCCAGGCTCAATGCCAGTACCACCACCAGCATGATTACCATCCAGCTCTCCGGTGACA
Organism: uncultured Leptolinea sp.; assembly: GCA_964420535.1. Lineage (GTDB taxonomy): Bacteria > Chloroflexota > Anaerolineae > Anaerolineales > Anaerolineaceae > Leptolinea. Next base: position 233 of record CAYQTY010000068.1, read on the forward strand.
ACCCCCACCGGTCCCAGTTGACATAATCCAGCACCGAGGTCACATTGGCGACAGTGGCTACCGAGATCCACCCGAGATATACGCTGAAGGGCACGCGTACCGTCCAGGTTTCTGCCTTAGAAACCTGGCTCTGGCCGATCCCCAGCTTCAAATAGGTGATGATCAGCGACGCCAACAGGGTGAACATGGCCAGCAGGGTAAGCGGGAATTGCTCATAATGCCAGAGGAAGATCCACGCGCTGTTTGCCAGGCCGCCCAACACGATCCACCAACCGGTAGCGCGCAGCCGGGGGTTTTCACGCTGCGCGGGCAACGCTTGGAAGATGCCATAGGCGATCAGGCCGATATAGATAAGTCCCCATATCGAGAAAACGTATCCCGCCGGTACGAAATAAACCTGAAACCGGTCTGAGACCTCACCGGTGTTCAAGCCATTAATGGGTAATGTGTTGGCCAGTGTATTAACTGTGAGGGTGATAAGAATAGAAACTATCACAGCCACCTGCCGAATGATATCTTTCATGGTATTTCCCCTCCCTGAGAGCTTATTATGACAAGAGTTACTATCCGAACCGGTCGATCAATTTTTCCAGTTCCACAGAGTAACCGATGATCGTCTGGTCATCCAGCGGAGTGCGTTCGAACCGTTCAAGGTCGTCTTGTAATACGCCAGCCGCGCGGCGTGACATGTTGCGGTAGATCCGTCCGCGTACCTCGTCATCCGCGCCGATCATTGCCACCCCCAGCTCGCGCACACTGCCTTCACCCACCCTGTGCAACCAGTTTCGAATCTGACTGTCATCCAATTCTTTGATCTTTTGCAGAGTTGCCAGGTTTCGTTCCATGCCTATCCTCCTTCTATCCGGTCTGCAACGAAACTTGGATGATATTTATTTGATAATACACGAAAACTAACCGGATTTCTACTATTAATACGCGGTGTGTATAAACACCCGGTAGGTTATGGAACACATTTCAGATCACGTTACTATTCCCCCTCCTCCTCTTCAAGCCTTTCCAACAGGATGATCTCTTCCATAATCTGCTGGTCATTATCCACCCGGTCATGAGAGAAATCATCATGGTCACGGGTCCAGAAAATGACAGCAATGATCAAGATCAGAATAAACACAGAAAAAATGCAAAAAAGGTTCATTGCTTCCCTTAACAGTACCATCCTGAATTAAGCAGGAAAAATTCCTCCGATGACATCATGCCACAGACGGGCGATTCAGGTCTGTCAGGTCGGTATTTCGCTCTAAAAATCGTTCCTGCAATTCACCACTCTCGCTTTCAGAATATAACCGCAGTTCCGCGTCAGTGACAGGTATCGCCATGATCCAGGCTGTCTGCCTTGCCCCCAGGTCGAGGGTCAGCAGGTCTTTATCCCAGCCCTGCGGGGTGTCAAAGATCAGATGCTTAACACTTGCATCGGGGCAGGTGTTTTTAAACGCGTCTTTGTACACCGAACCCGGGAACAGGCGAAAACGGTTGTGAACCAGATCATCCACGCAGGCGGCCAGCACATCCGCGAAACGGTCAAACTGCGCCCCCGCCATGGCGGCGATCTCCGCGCCAAGGTAAACGGACGCGGATAAATAACCGATCGGAATAACAGAAAGACCAACCGTGGAAAAAGAATTAACCCCGGCACGTGGACTGTTTTCCACCGTGACCAGTTCCATCCGGTGCAGATCATGCTCATGCAGCAGGCGGACCTCTTTCGGATTCCCGGCAACAGCCGTGAAAGCCTTCAAGATTTTCTCATCCTCTTGATTATTGATGGAATGATTCATAAACTCTCTATGAGAAATATTTACACTTAACTCGAATTACCATACCATATTATATTTATTCGGCAACCGGTACAATGAATATCCGATTCTGGAATTTTTTTACTGGAAGGTTGCTATGATCATAGTCAGCGCGTGCCTGGCCGGTTTGCATTGCCGGTATGACGGCGGAGAAAAATCGAATGATGAGGTAATCCGCCTGGTGGCGGAGGGAAAAGCCATCCCGGTCTGCCCCGAACAGGCCGGCGGGTTGACCACCCCGCGCCTGCCGTGCGAGATCGTTAACGGACGGGTGACGCGCAAAGACGGCGTTGACGTCACCGCGGAATTTGAGCGCGGCGCACGGGAATGCCTTGCGCTGGCAAAAATGACCGGGGCAAAAGAAGCTATCCTTAAGGCCCAAAGCCCATCCTGTGGGGTTGACCGGATCTATGATGGCACTTTTTCCGGTGTACTCGTTCCCGGAGACGGCCTGTTCGCGGCTCTATGCCGGCAGGAAGGTATCCGCCTGAGTACCGAAGAAGACCTATAATCTTGCCGCCGGGCAGACGGAAGAGTAAAATAACGCCATTATGGATGAGTTCGTGAATCTTAAGGTAGCCGTCAACATGTGCAGAGCGCAGGGGGTCTATTCAACGCGCCCGCTGCCTATTAGATAATATTTATCTGGTTTGTGCTAATTTCAAGCGGGCGATCTCAAAATCGCCTGCTTTTTTTTATTTCGCGGGCTGCCCGTCAGCCCGCCAGGAAATGTAGAATGAAATTCAAATACCTGTCATCCGGTTGGAAAACCTTTTACCGCATCTGGTCCGGCCAGACCGTGTCGCTGATTGGCACTGCCATGAGCCGGTTCGCTTTTATGATCTGGGCATACCAGCAGACCGGCGCAGCCACCACCCTGGCACTGCTGGGTTTCTTTGGGTACGGCTCGCTGGTGGTCACCAGCCTGTTCTCCGGCTCCGTAGTGGACCGGTTTAAACGCAAACATGTGATGCTGGTGGCAGATACCGGCGCTGCTGTTACCAGCGCCGTCATTCTGGGGCTTTACATCACAGGCAACCTGCAGATCTGGCACCTGTATATGATGGAAGTGCTCTCCGGCATGTTTGACGCGTTCCAGTACCCGGCGTACCAGGCATCGATCACATTACTGGTACCCAAAGAAGATTTCACCCGCGCCAGCAGCCTGACCGGGCTCTCAGACTCTTCATCACGAATCATCGCGCCGGTACTGGCCGGGCTAATCCTGCCGCTGGCCGGATTACAGACCGTTTTGCTGATCGATCTTGCCACTTTTGTTTTTGCTTTTATCAACCTGGCGTTATCTTTCATACCTCAGCCGGAGAAACCCACTACAGGAGTAGCAAATTCCCGGCCTGAGTTCTTCTCTCGCGCAGGGTGGGATTTCATTCGCACACGTCCCGGCCTGGTGGGGCTGGTTGTGCTGTTCGCTTTTATCAATTTGTGTGCCGGCTTCACGTATTACTCGATCATTTCACCCATGATCCTCGCGCGTTCGGGCAACAGTACCCTGGCGTTAAGCTGGGTGGAAGCTTCCCTCGGGGTGGGCGGTGTGGCCGGAGGGATTCTGTTGTCACTGTGGGGCGGGCTGAAGAAGCGTGTGCCGTTCCTGCTGTTGGTGACAGCCGTCTCTTTCATTCTGGGTGATGGCACCTTCGCTTTCGGGCGTTCGCTGCCGCTATGGATGCTCGCGGGATTCCTATCGAATCTTTCTGTGCCCTTTATCAGTTCCCCCAACCAGGCGGTATGGCAGTCAAAAACACCGCCTGAATTGCAGGGGCGGGTGTTCGCGCTGCGCGGGATGCTGCAGATGGCCACCATACCCATCGGGTTTCTGGTAGCCGGGCCGGTGGCTGACTGTATCTTTGAGCCGGGAATGATGTCGGGCGGGTGGATGTCACCCTTGTTCGGGTGGATTTCAGGGGTAGGCCCCGGCGCGGGAATGGGGTTGATGTTTGCCTGCTCCGCGCTGGGCGGCTGCCTGACAGGCCTCATCGGGTTCTGCGTTCCGGCATTACGCAATGTGGAGCGCGATCTGCCGGATACGGTGTAGTTTTTATGGGTTGAGTTGAATACAACAGCGGTCAAACCAATGTTCCTACGTGCGAAGGAAACTGCTTAGGGAAGAATTGCTTGAAAAAATCATGTTCGGGCGGGATCGAACGCGATCCCACCCAATAAAGCTGGCTATGGTTTAGAAAACCGACGAATTGTGCAAGGCTTCGACAGGCTCAGCCAACGGATAAACCGTTCCCTGAGCCTGTCGAAGGGCCAGGGTAAGTAAAAACAATTCCCTGGCTGTAATTTACCTGCAAGTAATGCCAGGTAAATTGCGGGTAAATTCACTTTAGCTGCAGGGAAAATGAAGATGAATTCCTGTAAAATGAATAAACACATCGGGAAAGATTCAACCCGAAAACAATCTTGAAGGATTTCATTCATAATCCAAACCCCAACCAATCGCAATGCTGGTGATACAAAGCGCGATCGGTGAGTTCAATCAAGGAGTTGAATATGTATATGGTTTTTTTTGTTCTCGACGATTCAGATCAACTGGATGCCGTTCTGGAAGCATTGAATGAAGGAGGCGTTTCCGGAGTAACCATACTTGATAGCACCGGATCTTACCGTCATCTGGCCAAACGCATACCGCTTCCGTATACCTTTACGGATAATTCCAGCATTCAAAAAGGGAACACCACGGTCTTCACAATCGTACCGGATGAAGAGACGGTCAAAATCTGTCTGCAAAAAATTGAGGGCGTTGTCGGTGACCTAGACAACCCGAATACCGGTGTATTTTCCGCCTGGCCGTTGACGCACACCAAGGGCATTCCTTCCACACGGAAATCATGAAAGGGATGACATGGTCTGGTTAACTTTCTTTCTAACATCTGTAGCCATTGTATTCGCGGCGTACCAGTTGGCGAAATATGGCGATGTGATCGCGGTGCGTACCCGTCTGGGCGGGATGTTCATCGGGCTGCTGCTTCTGGCTGGAGCCACCTCCCTGCCGGAATTGTTGACTTCCATCAGCTCCCTGCAGCAAAACTCCCCCAACCTGGCAGCAGGCAACCTGATGGGCAGTAATGGATTCAACATGCTGCTTCTGGCCGTGGTGGATATGGCCAACCGCAACAAGCGCATCCTGCGCAACGCGGCGCTAAAACACGCCCTTTCCGGAAGTTTGACCGTATTCATGATCGGGCTGGTCGTATTCTTCATGCTGGCGGATATTCCCTTCCAGATCGGCTGGGTCGGGCTGGATAGTTTGCTGATCATCGCCGCGTATATTGTCGCCGTGCGTTTGATCCGAGGGAACGAATCAAGAGTCACTCACGACGAACCGGATGAAGACATACCGGAAGGCACACCGAGTTTACGCACCGGTTTGATCGGTTTTGGTTTGGCCGCGTTATTCCTGGTTTTCATCACCCCAATTATGGTGCGCAGTGCCGGTGAGATCGCCGAACTGACCGGACTTGGCGCCACATTTGTGGGAACCACCCTGGTCGCGCTGGTGACGTCGCTCCCGGAGTTGGTCACCACGATAGCCGCCATCAAGCTCGGGGCATCGGATATGGCCATCGGCAACCTGTTTGGCAGCAACATGTTCAACATGTTCGCCCTGGGCCTCACAGATTTCTTCTTCACTGAAGGAAGGTTTTTATCGGCCATTGACCCCTCCTTCCTGCTGGTGGGTATGGTCGGGCTGATCATGACCGGGATCGGCCTCATCGGTAACCTCGCGCACATCGAAAAGCGGTTTCTGAAATTCGAGTTGGATTCGACCCTTATGGTTCTCGTATATTTCGCCTGCGTGTGGCTGCTGTATATTCGAGGATAGTCGACCTTATGTAGGTTGGGTTGAACGCCCAATCGTTGACGCTTTCCACACCGATATGTCCAGACCGCAACGTAAATGCGTTCAACCCAACATGGCCTGTAACAGCGGGTATGTATGAAAACATAACTGGAAAAATTTTGCCATGGTGGGATCAAATGCGATCCTACCTATTTTTTCATGGATATGAATCAGGACGATTATTGTTTTGGAAGGATAACCCTCATAAATTCAAGGGCTGTTTGTTGATTCCACTCTGACTTTTTATTTCCCGTATGTTTGCGCCAGGTAATCCACCAGCGCCTGTTTTTCCGCGTCAGATAAATTCGCGCCTTTTTGTATCATGCGGGTGACGTTCTTTTCCCAGTCACTTTTAGAACGCGGAGCCTGCTTAACTTTATTAACACTGTGGCATTCCGAACAACGGTCCTCCAGCAGAACGGCGCCGTCAATGGCGGGCGCGGCAGGGGGATTTGTAGGCACAACAACCTGTTCCACCGGTGGAGTGGCAGGTTGAACAGCCTCTACTGGCTGGATAATTGTGGGCTGAACTGCCGGTATCGTTGTCGCGGTTTCCACTTGAGCAGGCGCTGCGTCCGCGGGTTTTCCCGCTGGAGAGGGCGAACCGCAAGCCGTGAGAAGGACCAGCATAAGCAGGAAAATGCCTGTTCGTTTCATGTGACATCCTTTTTTTGTGTTTATCGATACAGAGCCATTGTATATCAAAAAATACCACTATTATCCACAATCTTCCAATCTT
>CAYQTY010000068.1:6660-10380 GCA_964420535.1 uncultured Leptolinea sp.
ACACTTTGATCAGTCTGGATTGAAGTAGAAAAATTTGTACTTGACATACTGTTTATTACACAGTATTATATTTATAAGGATATAATACTATGAACGATACTGGAATAGAAACAATCTCTCTTGAAATGCGCCGGGGCGTCATCGTTCTGGCCGTACTCAACCTCCTGCAGAAAGAGCAATACGGGTATTCCGTTCTCCGCCTGCTGGCGGAAAACGGACTGGATGTAGACCAGGGCACACTTTACCCGTTACTCAGGCGTCTGGAATCTCAGGGGCTGCTGGAATCCAACTGGCGGGTGGAAGAAGCCCGGCCGCGGCGGTACTACACCATCAGCCCACTCGGACGTCAAACGCTCCCGCAACTTCAAAAAGAATGGGACGCCATTGTCTCTGCTGTACAAAACATATCGATGATTGGAAGGTAAATATGGAATTACTGGATAAATATATCGCTCAGGTTGGCGAAAACCTGCCCCGAAATGACCGTGAGGATATTCTGAAAGAAATCCGCTCCATTCTGGAAGACACCCTCGAAAACCGCAGCCAGGCGGAAAACCGTCCGGTGGATGAGGTGTTGATCAGCTCTGTTTTGAAAGACTTCGGATCACCCTCTAAAGTCGCCGCGTCATACCTGCCGCCGCGTTACCTCATCGGACCCCGCCTGTATCCCACCTTCATCATGCTGACAAAAATCATCCTTGGTATCGTTCTGCTGGTAGGTGTTGTTACCACTTCTGTAGCGTTATTCCAACAAACATTGACCATAGAAACCGGTATCGAACTTGTGCTCAAAAGAGCATTGGAAGTCGTGGGCTCCTTGCTCTCCGTTTTCGGGAACATAGTCTTTGTTTTCGCTTGTATAGAATGGGCACTGTCAATGGCGAAACCCGAAGATGAAAATACATGGGACCCTGAAAGCTTGAAAAATGAAAGCGATATCGACACAGTTAAACCCATATCCCAGGTACCTGATATTTTCCTGACAGTTCTCGCGCTGGTAGTGCTCAATCTGTTTGGTTCACAGATCGGAGCGTACTTCAATGACGCAGCCGGGCAGCCGGTATTCATCCCCGCGATTTCATCAGAATTCTTCCGCTACCTGCCGTTAATCAATGTGATCTGGGTTCTCGGCCTGGTTTTGAGCATCGCGTTGATCCGGGATGGAAAATGGCAACCCTGGACCAGATGGTTCAAGATCGGCCTGGATGCCCTGTCCATCGTCCTATTGATAAGCATGGCCAGCGGACCCTCCATCGTCACCGACGCAACCGATAAGCTGATGGCTATGGGAACTACAGGAAGCCAGATAGCCGGTATTTTTGCCGGGTTGCAAATCGGTATGAAAGCTTTACTTATCGTTCTGGCGGTCGTCACCGCGGTGGACGCCGTGCAGGGTATCATTCGCATGGTCAAACGGAAATAATCCCTGACAAATCTAAGATGCTGATGAACGCAGGAGTAAAAATTGTGAAAATACGCAGAGCAAACCCACCTGATGCGTATCTTCTGGCAGAATTAGGAGCCCGCACTTTCGCGGACTCCTTTGCTGCCGATAACACCCCCGAAGATATGGCGCATTATCTGATCCTTTCTTTCAGTCCGGAAAAACAGGCGGCCGAAATGGCTGAACCGGGCACCCTCTTTCTCATAGCCGAAGAAGACGGCCAGCCGGTGGGATACACCCGCCTGCGTGAAGGCAATGTACCTGACTGCGTTTCCGGAGCTCACCCGGTTGAAATCGTCAGAATATATTCGGTCAAAGAAATGATCGGCCGGGGTGTAGGGAAAGCGCTGATGTCGGCCTGTCTGGAAGAAGCCCGGGCGCGCGGCTGCGATGTCGTCTGGCTGGATGTGTGGGAAAAGAATCCGCGTGCCATTGCGTTTTATCAAAAGTGGGGTTTTAAGAAGGTGGGCGAACAGGGTTTTCAGCTTGGAGACGACCTGCAAACCGACTGGATAATGGCAATGAAAATTTAAAAGTAAACTCCCCGGGAATACCCGGGGAGTAATTGAAACGATAGAGCTATCAGTAGCGCAGTAACGCGCCGATGTTACCCGCTTTCGCGAATTCGGGATTGGTGGTCACAATTTCAACCTCGCCTCCGGAACGCATCACAGCATTGACAGCCAGCTCCACGCCGTCGTCCACCGGGATGATCTTGCTGCCGCATTCTTTGCATAAGGGATTGGTGTGCAGGGTAAGCCGCCCGCAGCCGGTGCAGCGGTGCGCTGCCTGTTGAAACCCTTCGGTAACAACCAGGGTCTGAACGCGGTTTTGAGATACAGCCTGGAACGTTTTCTCGAGGCCGATTTCCGCCCCGCTTCCCTTGCCAGCCTGCGCTATGACCGTTTGCACCATCTTTAAGTCACGCGCGGCTTCAGCTTCCTTGCCAATCTGCATGGCTCTTGCGAACACATCGGCATGCGTAGCCGTCATGCTCATCGGGAAAGTCCCCAGGATCAAGCTTTGCCAGGTCTTAGGCAACTGCGCTTTGAAAAGGGCAACATTATCATCGGTACCCCCGATCAATATGCGCCTGACATGCTTGTCTTCAAAGAACTTGACAGAAAATGCGGCGATTTCTTTCATGTTCCGTTCCACCACTTCATCTTCGTAGTGGGTTTGCCCGGCGGTTCCGCCCCGCTGCCCGGCAATGGTGGATGCCCCGCCCTGTTTCGTGTGTTTCACCAGGGTTCCCAGCACACCCTCCTGTTCCACCAATTCGCCCAGATGGAAATAGAAAGCGCGGGCGCCCTGGCGGTCCACCAGGATCACACCATAACTACCATAAATATCAAATACATCCGCCAGCGGCTTAATGCTGAAATGGTCACCGGTAAAAACCTGGTCGCGCACTGGAACGCCCAGGGAGATCGTTCGAAAAACTCCATCACCCTTGCATGAGTAAATTGCGATGCCCCTGCCGGTAAACGGGTGATTGGTTTCAAAATAATCGAGTACGGCAGCAACATCCTGCTCCAAATCAACATCCTTCAATAACGCGCGCAATCGGAGCTTGATGGTGTCGGCGCTCCCAATGGCCGGATCGGTGTTCAGGTACACGGTCAGCGCGGTCGATTTGGTGGTTACTCCTGCCAACTCTTTTAACTGATAGTCCGTAAACATGACAGCCTCCTCATATAGAAGATGGTTGAATCGTATCGGGTGCGGCGTGCGCTCGATATGTCAGGGGCGTTTGCCCAGAGTCAAAGTGAACTCCTTCTCCTGGTTATCTCGTATTACCCGGACGGCTATGGTTTCGCCGGGGGATTTGTTAGTCATAATATAGCTCATCAGATCGCCGAATACCTTAACAGGCCGGCCATCCACCGCAATGATCAGGTCACCGCCGCCATTCAATCCGCGGATGCGGGTTGTGGTGTGACCGCCGACCAAGCCGGCTCTATCTGCCGGGCCTCCGGCTAAAACCTCCACCAGGTACGCGCCTGTTGTTGTGGTCAACCCCAATTCTTCGCGTTCCAGCAGGCTCAAGTCACCACCGGGAGGGGTGGAAATTCCCAGATAGGGGTAATCGTAGGTGCCTTTCTGGATCAGCACCGGCACAACCCGCTTGATAATATTGACCGACACGGCAAATCCGATACCGCTATTGACAGGTTCGCCGTCTGAATTCGTGCCGGTTGTACGGATGGAACGGTTCAGTCCAATTACCTCGCCATTCAGGTTCAGCAATGGACCGCCGGAATTACCCGGGTTGA
>CAYQTY010000068.1:10390-12583 GCA_964420535.1 uncultured Leptolinea sp.
AGTCACCGGTGGAATAAAATCCGCCATCTTCCGTTTGCCGCAGGGAATCCATGGTACGACCCTTGGCGGAGATAATGCCCATGGTCATGGTGTTGTTCAACCCGAATGGATTGCCGATGGCTACCACGGTCTGCCCCACCTTGACTGTATCCGAATCACCGAGCGGCAATGGCCGAAGCTGTTCCGCGGGAGCGCTTATTTTTATAACAGCCAGGTCTGAATCAAGGTCAGTAGCCCTGATAACGCCGCGGGTTTTATACCCGCTGGGAAAATCCACTTCAAGGTCGGTGGCGCCTTCCACCACGTGGAAGTTGGTGACGATGTATCCATCTGAACTATAAACGAAACCGGACCCTAATCCGCTTCCCGTTTCGCCTACCTGCTGGATTAACACCACACCGGGGCTGACGGTGTCATACAAGCGCACCAGTAAATCCTGATCGGCTGTCAAATTTGGATTGACGGAAGAAACCGGGATGACAGCCGCTCCCTGGACCGGCAACGTAGGCAGAACATAAGATGTGTCTGAGTTCCCTAACAACCTGGATGAAAACTGACAGGCAATCACACTTAGGGATAAAACGAGGATTGCCGGTAGAAGTTTTTTTATTCGCATGTGCGATTCCTGATTACCGCTAATTATTTCTCCCGGGAAAGCTGCTCAAAAAGGTCTCTCTGTTTTTGAGACAGTGTTTTGGGCAACTGTACTTTGACCTTCGCGAAAAGGTCTCCAAAACTCTGGGGGTTTCGCAGATGGGGCATACCCCTGCCTGCCAACCGGAAGGTCTGGCCGGGTTGTGTTCCGGCCGGGATTTTCAACATCACGTTTCCTGATAGTGTACCCACATTGACCTGCCCGCCCAAAACGGCTGTATAAAGATCGACTGCCACCTCTGTATGCAGGTCTTCATTTTTACGGTCAAAGCGGGAATCCGGCAGCAATTCAATAACAAGGAAGATATCCTGTTTTAATCCATTGCTTCCGCTGGCCACGCGAACGCGGGTGCCGGTATTGGCGCCGGGAGGAATCTTCACCTCAAGCCGGCGGTTATCCACCTGGATAATGCGCTGTGTTCCCCGGAATGCTTCATCCAGCGAGATGGAAACCTGCTGCTCAAGCGAAGAAGCTGCGGCTTTACGCGGATCCAACCGGGTGGTTTGTGCCGTGCTGGCTCCGCCCGCCGTCCGAGCGGAAGACGCGCGTCCACCCGCACCAGCCACACCGCCGCCAAATATGGCATTGAAAAAATCAGAAAATCCGCCGCCAAACAGGTCTTCAAAACCAGAGGCATCCACTCGGTAGGTGGCTCCGCCGCGTCCCGCGCCCTGCTGAGCCTGGCTCATCCAATCGTTCCAGTTAAACCCGCCCTGCGCGCCGCCGCGCTGCCAGGATGAATATGAATCACCCAGCATATCGTAACGGCTGCGTTTTTGCGGATCGCTTAAGACTTCATAGGCTTCGTTGATCTCTTTGAATTGATCTTCCGCCTGCTTATTCCCCTGATTGCGGTCAGGGTGATATTTCATCGCAAGTTTTCTATAAGCCTTTTTTATCTCATCGGCACCGGCAGTACGTTCCACCCCTAATGTTTTGTAATAATCCTTATAATCCATAAAATTATTGTATTCATTCCATTCAGGTAAAGTCAAGTGATGTGACGCATATCTTATGTAAAGTTAATGCAAACTCTCTATTACACGGTTCGATTTTAGAGTTCGCAGGATTGTGCTATCATAAACTTCTGGAAGGACGTTTTTCTGAACCCCTCTGCCGGATAAAATTCAAATCTTGAATAATCCACGACCTTTTATGGTGTTATGACTGCCTCTTTTAGTGATCCTATTCTGGTACTAACCGCAGATCCACAGATCAATTCCCTGGTGGAGACGTTGTTGCAGCCGGAAGGGTTCACCATTAAGATCGTCTCAGAGATCTCTGAGGCGCGCAAAGCGATCAACGAAAAACTACCACGCCTGGTGATCATGGGGGAACGTCTTCCAGATGGGAGCGGGATGGCTTTTGCGCGTGAGCTGAATGACATCACAGCCACCACACCGGTACTGTTGTTTGTTTATCAAGAATCCACATCGGTTTTAAAACAGGCGATTCAAGCCGGGGTGATTGACACATTCACCCTGCCCATTACCGGTGATAATTTCTTAAAAATGGTTCGCAACGGCCTGACTGTGGGT
>CAYQTY010000068.1:12593-12866 GCA_964420535.1 uncultured Leptolinea sp.
GCAAAAAGAAACCCGGTTGGCTACCGCCAACCTGCGCAGCCAGATGAGCGATCTGGAAACCCTGAGCCGCCTGAGCCAGTCAATTACAAGCCAGTTGGATCTGGATAGTGTGCTTTCCACAGTGATGGATACAGCCGTATCACTTACCGGGGCGGAAGAAAGCAGCCTGTTGCTGGTAGATGAAGCCTCCGGCGAGTTGTACCTGCGGGCTTCACGTAATTTCAATAATGAAGAAACCAAAGCAGATACAATGTTTGAACACTTAAGACGTTC
>CAYQTY010000069.1:0-4254 GCA_964420535.1 uncultured Leptolinea sp.
TTTCTTTCATTTTTCTTTCATCCGGAACATTAACATCTTTTTTGAAGGAGACCTCGATGAGTTCTGATTTTTTAATTCGTCTCATTGGAATGATTGTTTTTTCTATTTTAGGCATCTATTGGGGTTCTTCGCTGGGGCAACTGGCCATTCCAGGTAATGGTGGTGAGGCATTGAATGTCGAGCAATACACCTTTACCTTCGGGTTAGTTGGCGCGCTGGCCGGGTTGGTTCTCACACCATATTTAACCACCCGTCCCATCCGCTCGATGAGGAGTCTGCTTGCCAGACTTTCTGCCCAGCAATTGTTTGCCGGTCTTGCCGGACTGGTTAGTGGTTTGATCATCGCCGCCCTCCTGTCGTTCCCATTGTCCATGCTGCCCAAACCACTGGGTGAGATACTCCCATTCATCGGTGTGCTGGTTTTCGGGTATCTTTGTGTTTCCATTTTTGTCATGCGCCAGAACGATCTGTATGCGGTAATGCAGGGCGTGTTCCCGCGCGGCGGGTTGGACCGCCCCGGTGAAGCCAGCGGCGCGGGATGGGCGGAAAGCCGCACCATCCTTCTTGATACAAGCGTGATCATTGACGGCCGTATAGCGGATATCGCGCGCACCGGGTTCCTGCCCGGTTCTTTATTGATTCCCCGGTTTGTTTTAAACGAACTGCAATATATAGCTGACTCGGCTGACAGCATGCGCCGCCAGCGCGGCCGCCGCGGTATGGAAGTACTGGCCCAGCTTCAAAAGGAACCAACTATTCCGGTGCGAATCACGGATATTGACGTGGAAGGCATCCGCGAGGTGGACGATAAGTTGATCACCCTTGCCCGCCAGTTGCGCAGCCCGATCCTGACCAACGATTACAACCTGAACCGGGTAGCCGAGTTGCAGGGCGTGACCATCCTGAACGTGAACGAACTGGCAAATGCGGTAAAATCTGTCCTGCTTCCCGGCGAGATCCTGAACACGCGAGTGATCCAGGAAGGCAAGGAACCGGGACAGGGTGTTGGATATATGGACGACGGCACCATGGTTGTGATCGAGAACGGCCAGCGTTACCTGAACCAGCAGATCAATGTAATTGTCACCAAAGTATTACAGACAGCCGCCGGCCGGATGATTTTTGCCCGACCGGAAGAGCGGTTGTATTCAAGCCAGGAGTAAGCACATGGGTATCAAGATCTATAACACACTCACCAGAAAGAAAGAAGATTTTGTCACGATCGAACCGAACAAAGTCCGCATGTACGTTTGCGGTCCCACGGTTTACAGCAACGCGCATATTGGTCATGCCATGTCTTCCCTGGTGTTTGACATCATCAAACGTTACCTGCAGTTTCGCGGTTACAACGTCAACCATGTGATGAACTTCACCGACGTGGACGATAAGATCATCAACCGCGCCAACCAGCAGGGCGTGGATCCCTTTGAACTGGCGGAAGGCTACATACAGGAGTTCCGCCGTCATCTTAAAGACCTGAATATCCTGCCAGCCACCTACAATCCGCGCGCCACTCTCGAAATGCCCCAGATACTGAACATGATCCAGGGTCTGATCGACAAAGGCTATGCCTACCCCAAGGATGGCGACGTGTACTTCCGTGTCACAAAGGATGACGATTACGGCAGACTCTCGGGCCGCAAACTGGATGATATGCGCGCTGGCTCGCGCATCGAAGTGGATCACCGCAAAGAGAATCCCATGGACTTCGCCCTGTGGAAAGCCGCCAAACCGGAGGAACCCGCGTGGGATACCGCATGGGGACGCGGACGCCCCGGCTGGCACATCGAATGTTCAGCCATGAACCTTACCCACCTCGGGGAAGAGATTGATATTCACGGCGGCGGCAATGACCTTATTTTCCCTCACCATGAAAACGAAATTGCCCAGAGTGAATGCTTCACCGGGAAGCAATTCTCCCGATACTGGGTGCACAATGGAATGCTGATCCTTTCCGGCGAAAAGATGTCAAAATCGCTGGGAAATTTAATTTCGATTGACGAGTTCCTCTCCAAACATTCCGCAAATACGCTTCGGTTGATGGTGCTAAGTTCTGGGTACCGAAGCCCACTTACTTTCAATGAAGATGTTTTATCCGCTTCGGATAAGGGACTAGAGCGCCTTCGTTCAGCTTTAAAACCTGCATTTTCTGATGCAGGTGAAATCATTAAGAGAAATCCAAACCTAACCATAGAATATTTGAAAATTCATTTACAGGAAGAAGCTCGGAAAACCCGAGACTTATTCGAGAAAAACATGGATGACGATTTCAACAGCGCCGGCGCGCTGGGTAATATGTTTGACCTGGTGCGTGTGATCAATCAGGCACGCGCCGACGGCGCCACCGATGACATCTTGAAACCGGCGCAGTCTACATTAAGTGAACTGTGCGAAGTGTTCGGTCTGGTGCTCGAAAAAGAAACCGGCGACGACCAGTCCGCCGCGCCGTTCATTGACTACCTCGTGGAGCTGCGTACCGAAATGCGCAAGCAGAAACTGTTTGCCCTCAGCGACCAGATCCGCGACCGGCTGACTTCACTGGGAGTGGTGCTCGAAGACAGCAAAGAAGGCACCACCTGGCATAAGGCCTGACCGCGATGAGAGAATGGATCACCGGACGAAACCCGGTATTTGAAACCCTGTCAGCCCACCGGCGCCAGTGCTTCCGCCTGATGCTGGCCACCGGCGTGGAGGAAAAAGGCGTCATCGCCGACATTCTCGGCATAGTCAAGGGCCTGAAAATTCCTGTTGAGCGCGTTAACCGCCAGAAGATCGATTCGCTGGGAGGTAACCCCCAGGGTGTTGCCCTTGAAGCCGCCCCCTACCCGTACACCGATCTGCATAGCATTTTACAGGCAGCCGAACGGAAGGAAGAAAAACCGTTCATTCTGGTCCTCGATACGCTCCAGGACCCGCAGAACCTTGGGACGCTGCTGCGCTCTGCCGAAGCTTTTGGCGTGCATGGGGTGATCATCCCGTCACACAGCGCAGCAGGTGTCACCCCGGCTGTGGTGCATTCTTCATCAGGCGCGTGTGAACACCTGCTCATTGCAGCCACCAACCTGGCGCAAGCCATTTCCGAAATGAAACAGGCTAATATCTGGGTCATCGGGTTGGACGCGGGGGATAACGCGCAGGATATTGCCAGTGTACGGCTTGATGGCGCACTCGGGCTTGTGGTTGGCAGTGAAGGTGAAGGCATGCGTGCACTCGTCCGCCGTTCCTGTGATGTGATCGCCCGCCTACCCATGGCCGGGCGTATCGAATCGCTCAACGCCGCAGTCTCTGGTTCCATCGCCCTTTATCTGGCATCACGCGCAAGGTAAGGTCTTTGTTTAGTTATTAAATTATGATGTAGAAAAAGCTGAACTTTCAGCCTTTTTTGTTATTAAATGATCACAATTCTTTCCAGAAATTCAGATCCAGCAGTACAAAATGTTGATGATTTAAATAAAATTACTATACTTAATGTCAACAGCATAATATACAATGCTTATAAGATTGAATCTAATATGGAGGAAAACATGCTTAGCAAGAATTTATCATCAGAAATCAATACTCAGATCAAACTTGAACTCTTTTCCGGATACCTGTACCTTTCCATGGCCGCTTACTTTGAAAGTAAAAATCTTTCCGGTTTCGCTCATTGGATGAAAAAACAGGCGGGTGAAGAGCAAGAACATGCCCTGAAATTCTATGAATACCTCAATGACCGCGGTGACCGCGTCGTCCTGCAGGCGATCGACCAGCCCCAATCCGAATTCAAATCACCGCTGGCTGTCTTTGAGCAGGCTCTGGAGCACGAGAAATCTGTCACAGCCCGCATTAACCTGCTGTACAGCATTGCCGTCAAAGACAATGACTATGCCAGCCAGAGTTTCCTTCACTGGTTCCTGGATGAGCAGGTGGAAGAAGAGAAAAATGCCAGTGAGATCGTGGAATGGTTGAAGATGGCAGGCGATTCTGCCAACGCCCTCTTCCAGATCAACGGCATGCTGGCTGGACGCTAAAACAAGAAACCCTAACGTAGCGAAACGATCCCGCCTGAGACCAGACGGGATCGTTTATTTATTTTCTTTTTACCTTTTTTGCGGGAATTAGATCAGAACCCACACCAGGTAAAACAGGATCATCAGAATTCCTATTCCAAATCGGGCTAACATGGAAAAACCGCAGCCCATAGCCATACTTTTGGTGGAATTCAACGCCTGTTTCCAGTTCTTCAGGCGGATCACTTCCACGATGAACAATGCC
>CAYQTY010000069.1:4328-12785 GCA_964420535.1 uncultured Leptolinea sp.
GCGCAGATCAAGCCTCCGAACGGGAACAGGAAAGGGATGAAACTTCCCAAAATACCGGCTACCATGGAGACACCAATAGCCAGCCATGAAGCTCCCGCTCCCTTGGCAGTAGCACCCATCAGGATATTATCCACCACACTTCCGAAAGCCATTAGGGCTGTGATCGCGATGAACAGCACAATTCCGCCAGCCGTATAGCTCTGATTAATTACCTCATAAATTCCGTAGACCAGCGCCCCCGCCCAGATGATCACCAGCCCGGGGACCAGATTGGTCAGTAGGCTGAACAAGCCGACAACCATAACCGTAAAAATGACAGCCTGAAAAAGAGCGATAGCTACGTTATTCATTCATCTCCTGTAGAGTAGGTCAGCGGATGACGTCCACACCGCCCATCCATGGACGCAGGACATCCGGTACCGAAATGCTGCCGTCAGACTGCTGGTAAGTTTCCATCACCGAGATCAGCGTGCGGGGCAATCCAAGTCCGGAACCGTTCAGTGTGTGAACCAGGCGGTTCTTGCCGCCATCAGCCGGTTTATATTTGATATTCGCGCGGCGCGCCTGGAAATCTTCTACATTCGATACAGAAGATACTTCCAACCATTCGCCGCAGCCCGGAGCCCAGACTTCCACATCATACGTGATGCGGGCATTGAAACCCAGATCGCCCGTGCACAGACGTTTGATGCGATAGGTCAGGCCAAGGCCCTTGCAGGTGGCTTCCGCATCCGCCACCATCTTATCCAACTCTTTCGCGCTGTCTTCCGGGCGGCAGAAGATATACATCTCCACCTTGTCAAACTGGTGACCGCGTTTGATTCCGCGCACGTCACGCCCGGCGCTCATTTTCTCACGCCGGAAGCACGGGGTATAGGCGGTATAGCGCAGCGGCAGGCTGGCGTCTTCGATGACATCACCCATGTGGATGCCGGTCAACGGGACTTCCGCCGTGGGAACCATCCAGAAATCTTCCTCGTGGTCGCGGTACAGGTTGTCGGCAAATTTCGGCAGTTGACCGGAGCCGTATAACACGTCACCCTTCACCATGAACGGCAGGTATTGCTCGCGGTATCCCTGTTTGATGTGCAGGTCCAGCATATAGGCGATCAACGCGCGCTGCAGGCGGGCACCGGCACCGGAAAGCACATAGAATCGTGAGCCGGTGATCTTCACACCCTGGTCAAAATTGATGATGCCCAGTTTCGGTCCCAGTTCCCAGTGCGGCAGCGGGGAAAAGTCATATTTCGGCTCTTCACCGATCACGCGTATAACAATGTTTTCACTGTCGTCCTTGCCCAAAGGGGTGTCTTCCGCCGGCAGGTTGGGAATACCGGAAAGAATTTCAGTTTGGTCGGATTCCACTTTTCGTATCTGTTCGTCAAGTTCGGCGATCTGGTCACCCACAACACGCATGGCTTCAATCTTTGCCTTGCGTTGTTCCGGGTCTTTGACCTGTGAAATCTCTTTCGAGACAGTATTCCGTTCATTCTTCAGGGCTTCGGCCTTAGTCAGCAAGCCGCGCCGCTGTTGGTCGATCTCCAATATGCGTGAAACGACATCTGTATCCATCTGGCGCAGTTTCAGGGCGTTGCGCACAACATCGGGGTTTTCACGAATGAGATTGATATCCAACATGGGGCATCCTCCTGAGGAACATGAAAATTAGCTTAAAGATACCGGTATTATAAAGCGAAACAGATGCCTGCCCCCGCGTTTTATCTCCCCAAAACCCGGAGAGTAATCATCGGTTCATGTTTATATACGCAAGAATCCAAAAACCGGTTCACTACAAACTGGCACTTTTTTCACAAACAGCGCAGCCGATTCGTTTGCTTCTCTCCACCTGCGGCACCCGGATCAATTGTTTTATCTCATCGAAATCAACAATATCCGGGTCCGTGATTGTGATCGCTTTTTCAGTCAGCGAGCAAATTGCTTTACACTCCATACACATTTTGTGGTCTGACCAGTCCAGGCAGTGATTGTGGTCAATATTTACTTTCCCGATGACTGTGGTCTACTTTGATTTAAAAGTCAAATTGCTCTAAACCCGGGCCAGGATATATAGATTGATTTTATTAAGCAGAGATTAATTTTTAATACACGTTGGTTTTATTGAATTTTAATAAAAAAAAACTACCATTACTTTATAGGCTACAGACGACCGTTATTAAACACGCCTGCAGTACTTTTTATGCCTGTTCCATATCGCCTGGCATCCTATTCATCCTGAACAGGGAGGATCCATGAATTTTGTCAATGATATTCAAACCAACCGAAAACTGACCTGGGGTTTTGGAATCATCATCTTTCTGATGTTAATAATGACGGCTCTGGGTTTCAAGGGAGTAACAGACCAGAATTCTAAATTGGATGCGATATATGCCAAACAAATGGTTCTGGTTGTTAAAAATGAAGAGATTTATGGCAAGATCAACCGGATCAAGGGGGATATCTACCGGTATATGGTTTCACCGGAAATGGACACAGACATTCTGTCTGACTTGACCAAGACCATCGACGAAGTAGACGAAGCTGTTGTTGTGTTGCAGGATCTGGATAAAGAGACAGGGCAGATGGTGCAATTCTTCAGCAACTGGCAGGAATTCAAGTCCGCAGCAGAAGAGGCATCGTCCAATCTTTCCAATAATAATTTTGCGGGCGCTCTCTTGAGTGTTTCCTCTGGCGGGCGAATGTTCAAAGCGCAGCAGGCTGTTGAAGACGAATTCAGCCTACTGGAGAAGCAACTTCAGGACGAATCAGGTGAGAAATATGCGTCCGCTGTCAATATTTTCCACACTACCCGGGTCATCCTGGTATCCGGTTTTCTGATCTGTCTGGTACTTTCCATTGTTATTGTCTTCGTACTCAATAAAAGCATCAATATCCCCCTGAAAGCATTGGATAGCGCCCTTCAAACGTTGATGCTGGGCAGCACCGACCTGGTCATTGAAGAGAAAACCAGAAAACTTCTGTTGGCACGCAAAGATGAATTTGGTGATCTTTGCCGGTCTGTTGTGAGCACACGGCGTTATCTGATGGAAATGACTACAGCGGCTTCATCGATTGCTCAGAATGACCTATCAGTGGTGGTGCAGCCTAAATCAGAAGACGATACCCTGGGAAACATGCTATTGGCCATGTCACAAAATTTGCATAAAACCATATCTGCAGTTGCCTCGGCAACTTTGCGGGTAAAAGAAACATCAGACCAACTTGCCAACGCATCCAATCAATCGAGCCAGGCGACCAATCAGATTTCCACCACCATCCAACAGGTGGCTACCGGTACCACCCAGCAGGCGGAAGCCGTGAACCGCACAGCCTCATCGATCGAACAAATGGGACGCGCCATTGATGGTGTAGCCCGCGGGGCACAGGATCAGGCCAATGCCACCACGAAAGCCTTCTCCATGACGAATAAATTATCGGAGGCCATAGAACAGGTCACCGGTAATATTGACCAGGTGGTCGCGGATTCCAACGAGGCAGCCGAAGCCGCGCGGCGTGGATACCAGACGGTAAATCTGACTTTGTCGGGTATGCAATCCATTAAGAAAGCCGTAGACAATTCCTCAAGGATCGTACAGGATATGGGCTCACGTTCCGACCAGATCGGGGCCATTGTCACAACAATCGAAGATATCGCGTCGCAAACCAATCTATTGGCATTAAATGCCGCCATAGAAGCCGCCCGTGCCGGAGAAGCCGGCAAGGGTTTTGCCGTCGTAGCCGATGAAGTGCGAAAACTGGCAGAACGGTCTTCCACTTCCACAAAAGAAATTGCCGGGCTAATCTCACATATTCAACAATCGGTGGCTGAAGCTGTTGAAGCCATGAATAGCGGTTCAAAAGAAGTAGACGCAGGAGTCAATCTGGCTAATCAATCCGGTGATGCGTTACAGAATATTCTAACGTCCAGCGAGAATGTAAACCGGCAGGCGAAGGATGCCTCTACTGCCGCGGGGACAATGTCGGCAACCGCCGGTGAACTGGTATCGGCTGTTGAAACGGTTTCGGCCGTGGTGGAAGAAAACACCGCCGCCACCGAACAAATGTCAGCCAGTTCAACCGAAGTCATGCAAGCCATAGAGAACATCGCCTCGATATCGGAAGAAAACTCTGCCGCGGTCGAGGAAGTCTCGGCGTCGGCCGAAGAGATGAACGCGCAGGTGGAAGAAGTCTCGGCATCCGCCGCGGATTTATCTGGACTGGCGGAACGATTGGAGAATATCGTCGAACAGTTCAAGCTAGGTTGACACACTGAATCCTGAAGATCGTTCAGCATAGTTGCGGTAATTATCAGTTTTGAGAATAATCCCAGTATGGGAATGTATTCCGTCAGTCCTATGAATACCCGGATCACCGGCCAGGTGACTGATTCATCATCTCCGGATGAGGCATCTTATCAACTGAGGGTCGAATCCGGGCCCGTCAACCGGTACCGGGTGGCGCAGATGGATGACTATTCCCGGTTACCCCGGGGAAAATTCATGTACCGTCCGCCGGTCTCGCTCACCCTTCAGGCGCGCGTTTCTGACCGATCGTTGCCCGGAACGTGGGGCTTCGGCTTCTGGAACGACCCGTTCGCTCTGGGAATTGGCATTCATGGATCGGGCGTCCGCCTGCCCACGCTTCCGCAAGCCGCCTGGTTCTTTTTTGGCTCCCCCGACAATGACCTCAGCTTCAATTCCACCGCTCCGGCGAACGGCTTGATGGCATCGGTTTTCGCTTCACAACCCGTCCCGTCAATACTACTGCCTCTGGGTCTGCCGTTACTTCCGCTGCTGCTCGCAAGGAAAACTACCCGGCTGATCCGGCGTGTGGCCTCACGGTTTATTCATGATGAGAATACTGTTCTGGACTTCAATACGACACAATGGCATACGTACCGTCTGGATTGGTTGACCGGTTCCGTTGTTTTCCAGGTGGATGACCTGATGGTGTTTACCAGTGAAATTTCACCCCGGGCTCCCCTGGGGATGGTCATCTGGATAGACAACCAGTTCGCGGCTTTTTCTGCCGATGGATCGGTGCATTTCGGTACACAAGATAATCCCACCCCGGCTGTTCTCGAAATCCGGTCTCCGGTTATTTCTGTTCCTGAAGGATTGTGATCGTCAATTTTGTTTGCGGTTGAATTCCACCGGAAGGATAACCTCTCCCGCGTTGACGGCGCCAAAGTGCCGCACCCGGTCGGGATGGTTGTCAAGCAGCCAGGCGGTTGACGCGGCGATCATCGCCCGCAATTCATACCCTGGCAATATCTTCTCCAGCGGCACCTGAGATGTGCGCAACCGGAAGCGGGTAAACTCTTCCAGAAAACTCATCGGGTCTTTTACGGTAAGGCCAAATTCCCATAGCAACAGGTGACGCTGCAGGCGTCCTTCCAGCGAGCGGGAGTCATATGGCATGGCACCGGTTGCCAGCCAGTAGGCGGCGTCTGATTGTGTTTCAAAATACAGGCGGCTGCCGGTATCCATGGAATACTCGAGCCGCCTAAGAGCCTCCGCCATTTCCAGGCTGCGTTCCACCCACAGGGGTATTTTCTTAGTATGTTCCGGAACGGCCAGATCGTGGAAACCGCTGGCATCCAGTTCGCGGTCACCGCTGCGGGTGACAGATCCGCCAGCTTCCCCGGCTTCAAACAACCCGATCTGCACGGAATCGTGCGGCAGACAAACCGGTCCGTTGACGGCCACCAGCGCGGATGACTGACCGGCCAGATAGGCAATCACATCCGGCAGCCGGCCGTGACCGCAGGCGATCATTTCCAGACCGGGATTCATAGCCGAATAAAAATACGGCTTTGGCCCGGCCTGAACGTCGATACCGATGTAGGTTTGAAATGATTCCGCCATACTGTAGAGTTTAATCGAACCCGGCATGGCGCGCAAATTCACCCTGTTGCCAGAAGTTTATCGGTTATCATCAACCCGTGTCCCGTCAATCCATTATTCTTATTACTATGAGGTGACAATGACGAAATCCACAGTTTTGCTTTTTTCACGCAATGGTATGGGGGATGGTCCTGCCGAATTGCGACAAATCCTGGCGGATAAATATCTCAGCCTGACATTGGCATCCGGTGAATTGCCCGATCGGATTCTCTTCTACACAGAAGGTGTTCATCTGGTTTGCGAAGGCTCTAACGTTCTTTCGCAATTGGCTGAACTGGAGAAGAAAGGCACACAACTGATCGTCTGCAAAACTTGCGCCGACACTCTCGGCGTTACCGGTAAAGTTAAGGTAGGAATCGTTGGCGGGATGCCGGACATTCTGGAATCCATCCAGCAGGCAGATAAAGTCGTCAGCCTGTAAGTCGGCTCAATGGTTTGTTTCTGAAAAATATCGGCATCTGCCCGGTTATACCGCCCGGGGTGTTTTTGACTGAAAGCATCCCATTGACTATACTGGTATTTACCCGATTCAAATTATTTTTGGAGGCTTGAATCAATGACCGAATCGTCTGCGTTTAAGTTGACCTATGCCACAATGTTTAATCCCCCTGAAGAATTACACACCCGTTTTGAGGCAACCCTCGCGGAGAAAAAAGCCCGCCTGGGTGAAGAATATGCCATGTTCATCGATGGCAAAGAAGTAAAGGTAGACGAGAAATTTGAGAACCGCTCCCCCATCGACACCGGTATGGTGCTGGGGATCTTCCAGAAGGGCAATGCTGATACGGCCAACCTGGCGGTGACCGCCGCGAAAAAAGCTTTCCCGGCCTGGTCACACACACCCTGGGAAAAACGTGTTGAGTTGCTGCGAAAAACCGCCGCCCTGATGGACGAACGCATCTATGAGTTCGGCGTGGCCATGTCACTGGAAGTCGGAAAGAACCGCACCGAAGCCCTTGGTGACGCAGCCGAAACGGCCGACCTGATCCGCTATGCCTGTGATCAGGTGGAAGCCCACAAAGGTTTTATGTATGAGATGGGGCATGACCCGCTTGTAGGGTATAAGGCCGATAACACCTCAGTCCTGCGCGCATACGGCGTTTGGCTGGTGATCAGTCCCTTCAACTTCCCGTGCGCGCTCACCGGCGGTCCTGTCGGCGCGGCACTGGCCGCGGGTAATACCGTGGTGATGAAACCCGCCACCGATACGCCGTGGACAGCCCGTCTGCTGGCGGAATGCCTGCGTGACGCGGGCTTGCCTGCCGGTGTGTTTAATTACGTCACCGGCGGAGGCTCCACCCTCGGACAGGCGCTCATTGAGCACCCGGATGTGGCCGGCGTGACCTTCACCGGCTCGTATGGCGTGGGTATGAAGCTTTACCGTGACTTTGCCGCCGGCAAGTGGGTGCGCCCCACTATTCTGGAACTGGGCGGAAAGAACCCGGTGATCGTCACCAAACATGCCGATCTCGAAACAGCCGTCACCGGCATCATCCGCTCGGCTTTCGGCCTGCAGGGTCAGAAATGCTCGGCGGCTTCCCGAATTTACATTGAAGACTCCATATACGATACACTTGTCGGCAAACTGGTGGATGCCGCAAATAAACTGGTCATCGGCGACCCGACTGACCGCAAGGTATGGCTTGGCCCGGTGATCAACAAAGCCTCTTACAACGATTACCAGAATTTTGTGGATGACCTGAAACGCAGCGGAAAGATCCTCACCGGCGGCAAGATCCTTACGGATGGCGCTCTGGCAAAAGGGTACTTCTGCGCACCCACCCTGGTGGAAAACCTTCCCTACAGCCATCAGTTGTGGAAACATGAAATGTTCCTGCCCATTTCAACCATCGGGCGGGTGAAGAACCTGGATGAAGCATTAGTCCAGGCCAACGATGTAGCCTACGGTCTGACAGCCGGTATTTACGGAAATGACGATGAGGTTGCCACCTTCTTCGACAAAATTGAGGCTGGTGTGAACTACGCCAACCGCCCGCAGGGCGCCACAACCGGCGCGTGGCCGGGTTTCCAGCCCTTTGGAGGTTGGAAGGGATCCGGCTCCAGCGGCAAGAACGCCGGTGGCCTGTACTACGTTCAGTTGTACATGCACGAACAGATCCGCACCCAGATCCGCAAAGCCTGAGAGCGCCTATGAACAAGCTTTGCTCCCTCAGAGAAGCTGTCAGCCAGTATGTGAAAGATGGTGACACCATCTACGCGGCCGGGTTCACTCACCTCATCCCCTTCGCCGCCGGGCATGAGATCATCCGGCAGGGACGCAAAAACCTGACTCTGGCTCGCGCCACCCCGGACTTGATCTACGAACAGATAGCCGCGGCAGGTTGCGCGGATAAGATCATCTTTTCATACATGGGAAACCCGGGAGTAGGCTCATTGCGTAACCTGCGTTCCCTTGTGGAAAAGAAGCTTGTGGAGATCGAAGAATACTCTCACTTTTCCATGATCACCCGTTTGCAGGCCGGCGCGTCCGGCCTGCCGTTCCTGCCGATGAATGAAACCGGCGCGTTTGATCTGGAAAAAGTCAACCCGAATT
>CAYQTY010000070.1:0-12709 GCA_964420535.1 uncultured Leptolinea sp.
CGCAATTTTTGGCAGGCGATGTCGGGGATTATTTCAGCCGGACTTCTTTCGGCGTTCCGTCTGCTGCCGCCCGCTCTTCACCTCGGCCAGTTTGACAGTGAATTCCTCTCCGGGTATCCCTCTTTGATGGACGTGTGGACAGCCCTGGCAGTTATGGTCAGCCCGGATAAAGCCTTTGCCCACACCGGCCAGTTGACCAACCTCGGCTGGTGGGAATTTGACCTGTTTGTCGGGCTGACTGGCGCCATTTTCCTGATAGTTTTTGGATTGGGTTGGTGGATGTCAAAGCATGACGCTCCGGTATGGTTAAAGACTCTGGCAGGACCTTCGCTGGTTTTGTTTGTTCTGGCAATGGGTAGTGTATATAAAATCGTGATGTACATTCCCATCCCGTTGATCAACGGGGAGCGGGTGAGCGCGCGGCTGGTCACTTTGCCGTTTGTGTTGTTGATGTTGGCCGCGGTGTATGCCTTCCAGTGGTTCTTTGAAGAAAAAGGCGATACGATTTTGTGGCGGTGGATAGGGATTGCCGGGTTGTTCCTGTTAGCCCATGACCTGTGGCAGAACCTCAAACTATGGCGTGTCAACGTGGCAGCGCAATATTTCCCGGAAACACCCGTCAACCTGGCGATCAAGGTGGTCAGCAATCACCCGGACGCGGTATACACCAACCTGCTGCTCGCGGGGGCAGGGATCACCCTTGTTATGTGCCTTGTTCTGTTGATCGGTGCTTTGCGCAAACCCGCGTAGGTTGGGTCATGACCCAACCTACTACAAGAATTTTCTTAATTAAAAATGATTGAAAAAAATAATAAATTATCTGATGAAGAATTAATTGAATACGCGAGAATCCATATTAAATATGAATTTGATATGCTCTTAGCTTCAGCTTCAATATGCGAGTCTAATGTGCCATCAAATACATTAATTGGATTTCCAATCCACAATTCAATGTTGGAATCTTTTAGTATTCATTCCCGAAATTTAATTGATTTTTTTTATCCATCTGAAAAGATAACGAAAAGTAATACAGATATTTCTATTATTGATTATATAGACGAGAAAAATTTAGGAAAATTGCCTCAAATATCTGAATTATTACGAATTGCAAGAATAAAGGCGAATAAACAAGTTGCTCATCTCACTACAGATCGAATGACTAAATACATAACTGATGAAGAAAAAGGCTGGGATTTTAAACAAATTTCTATTGAAATTTCAAAATTGTTTAATAAGATGGCAAGGTATTTTGATAAAAGCAAAGTATCTGTAGAATTCCTTGATTTAATTAAATCAAGGTGGCATATATATTTGTTTAGTGTCAATCAGACTCCAGGTGCTGGAATTATTATTGCTCCAATGAGTCAAGAGGATTATAAGAAAAAATTTGGTAAAAACATTGAATAATTATGCGATTGCTCATATTTCGACGTAAAGAAGTACACTAAACTTTAACTATGCCAAAGCCAACCACACAGTATGTTTGCCAGCAATGCGGACGGACCTCACCGGTCTCTTTCGGGCGCTGCCCTTCGTGCAATGCCTGGGGAAGTATGGTGGAAGAGGTCCTAGAAGCTCAATCTTCTTCCCCAACCGGTAAGTCTCATGGATTTTCCGCCCGATCCAAACCCGTACGCCTCGAAGAGATCAGTGGTGATGTGGAAGACCGGCTGAACACGCCCATCTCCGAGTTTTCCCGGGTGCTGGGCGGCGGGATCGTCCCCGGATCAATTGTATTGGTGGGAGGCGATCCGGGCATTGGTAAGTCAACCCTGTTGCTGCAAATGGCCATGGAATTATCTTCCTCGGCCTATGGCAATCATCCGGTTTTGTATGTGTCCGGCGAGGAATCCGAGCGGCAGATAAAGATGCGCGCGGTTCGCCTGCTGAGGATGGAAAACGGCGAAGCCCTTACCGAATTGCCGAAAAATTTATTACTGGTTACTGAAACCAATCTGGATATTATTCTTGAACACATCCAACAGGCAAAGCCGGAAGTGGTGGTGATTGACTCAATTCAGACAGTCACCCTGCCGGATTTCAGCTCATCCGCAGGTTCGGTGTCTCAGGTTCGCGAATCCGCCGCCCGGCTGCGGGAGCTGGCCAAGTCCAGCGGCATTGCCATTTTTGTGATCGGGCATGTGACCAAGGAAGGCGTGATTGCCGGTCCGCGCGTGCTTGAACATATCGTGGATACCGTACTCTACCTTGAGGGTGACCGCTATCAGTCGTACCGTTTGCTGCGTTCGGTTAAGAATCGCTTTGGCGCCACCTCTGAAGTAGGCGTCTTTGAAATGCGCGACAGGGGTATGGTGGAAGTGACCAACCCATCCGAGGCATTCCTGGCGGAACGGCTGGTCAACACTCCCGGTTCCGCCATCGCGGTGACCATGGAAGGCACCCGGCCATTGCTGGTGGAAATTCAAGGGCTGACAACGCGGACCAATTTTGGCAACCCGCGGCGCACGGCCAACGGATTGGACATTAACCGCGTCCTCTTGAACGCCGCTGTACTTACACGCCGGGCGGGAGTCAACCTGACCGAGCAGGATGTATTTGCCAATGTGGTCGGGGGGTTGACAGTGGAAGAACCGGCGGCAGACCTGGCGATGTCTGTGGCTATCGCTTCGTCATTGCGTGATATCCCTGTCAAAGCAGATCTGGTATTGATCGGGGAGATCGGTCTTTCCGGCGAACTGCGCTGGGTCAGCCAGATGATCCACCGTTTGCGTGAAGCGGCCAAACTGGGATTCAAACAGGCAGTCATTCCGCGCCGCACGTCTCACGCGGAATCCATGCCCGATGGAATAAAAGTGCTGGAAGCCCGTTCCCTTCAGGAAGCACTACGGTTATCATTAATGGATACCGATCAGGTTAATCCGAAAGGAAAATGATCATGAATCCTTTGCTTATGGTTCGAAAACACCACGCCATTGAACATGCCAGTCTGAATATTCTGCAATCCAAATTTCCAGGATTGCGTTTGGCTGGATATTCCGATCTGACTGGCTTTCTTGTTGTTGGTGAAGTTGAAACAGATAAGCTGCTGACAGCCGTCAACGAAGCCATTACCCGGCTGAAGGCAGGGGAAACTGTTCTGGCGATACACCCGAATTGCGGCACGAATTTCGCTGCGGCGGGGCTTGTGGCAGGCAGTCTGGCCTGGTTGAGTATGTTGGGTCGCAACCGGTCATTTAAGAAACAGCTTGACCGCTGGCCGATGGTTGTTTCTTTAGTCACACTGGGAATGATCGGCGCGCAACCATTAGGGCCCTATCTTCAGGCAAATGTGACCACTGATCCGAATATCGGGGATATCCGGGTGAAAGAGATTGTCATTTCGAAACATGGCACGGTAAAATCTCACCGCTTCAAACTGGGTTATTGATCAAATTATGTCATCTGCTAATATTTTTTTCCTGCACGGAGACGATCCCGCTGGAATAACAGAACGTGTCAAAGCCCTGTGCTCTTCGCTGGGCGATCCATCGATGGCAGACCTTAACCTGACCACTCTGGATGGACGGGTGTGTGATGAGAACGATATTCGCAACGCGGCGCTGGCTATCCCGTTTCTTGTCGACCACCGGCTCGTGATCGTGCAAAACGCTTTGTCAAAAGTCAACCAGGACAGTCAAAAGAAGCGTTTCACCGCTCTGCTGGATGAAATACCCCCCTCAACTCAACTTGTCCTTATCATTCCTGACGAGACAGCCTGGTTGAAAGATAAAGAAACCGGTCGATGGGAGAAAAGTTGGAAAGTTCTAGGCGTAACCCATTTTCTGGTGAAATGGGCCAAAGAAAATTCCTCAAAAGTCTCGGATGAAGGATTCCGGTTGCCGGAGCAAAAAGAGATGCCCGGCTGGATCATCTCGGAAGCGAAAAAGCAGGGAGGGCAGTTGACTCCGGGCGCGGCATCAGAACTGGCGGAATTTACCGGGAGCGAAACCCAGATCGCCCGGCTTGAGATCACCAAACTGCTTAATTATGTCAACTTCGAACGCGCGGTGACGGAAGACGATGTGGACACGGTTTCAATCCATCAGAATCAGGCAACGGTCTTCCAGTTGAATGACGCCATTGCCAACGGAGAAAAAGGCGCGGCTTTGCATTTGCTGCAGCAGGTACTGGAGACTGACGATCCGATCCGGATTTTTGCCAGTATTGTCGGTCATTTCCGCCGGCTGCTACTAATAAAAGACGCCCTGCAACGCGGTGAAGCCTCCAATTCCATATCCTCAAGCTTCAAGGTCTATGGCAAGAATTTGGATGGAATTCTGACTCAATGCCGGCGTTTCAGTATGGAAGAGTTAAAAAAGGCCTACCGGCGTCTTTCCGATCTTGATTTTGAGATCAAGAACGGGATAACACCGGCAGACCTGGCGATCGAATTATTTCTGATGGACCTGAAGCCCGCTAGAACTTAAGGATCGTCTCGCGGATCTCGCCCCATTTAAGGGCGTCTTCGATACCTTTTTCTATCGATAGTTCGGTTTTCCACTTAAGTAAATTCAGAGCTTTATCCGCATTGGTAAAAGAGCCTGCCACATCACCCGGGCGGGGTTCTGTTTCGCGTTTGTTAATGGTCTTTCCGTAGACCTTTTCAAAGGCGGCAACCAGTTCTTTAACGGTTACACCATTGCCGGTGCCCAGGTTGATCACCAGGTAATTATCTTCCGGGTTGCCGGCGCGTTCAAACACACCATCAAAATCGGTGATCGCGTTGACATGCGCCCGCGCCAGGTCCCACACATGGATGAAATCGCGGATGCCGGATCCGTCGCGCGTGGGCCAGTCAACACCGGTGATATCAAACGTGGCCTGTTTGCCGAGGGCGGTGTCCACCAGCTTGCCGAGCACGTGGGTGGGGTTCTTTACATGGATGCCGGAGCGCATTTTCGGGTCGGCACCGATCGGGTTGAAATAACGTAACGCGATGCCTTTCATGCCGTATGCCGCGCAAAAGTCTTTGAGAATCATTTCCATCATAAATTTGGTGCGCGCGTAAGGGCTGCTGGCTTTAAGCGGCGCTTCTTCCGTCACCTTGAAACCCGGCACCACATCATAGATTGACGCGGATGAGCTGAACACCAGCCGGGGATATCCGAGGTCGCTCAAACTCTTGAAGAGTTCCAGAGATTTGGCTACGTTATCAACATAATAGTCATACGGATTGGTGACCGATTCGGGCACCACAATGAGGGCGGCACAATGCACCGTCGCCTTGATATCCGGATGATCGCGCAAGACGGTTTCAACCGCTGACCGGTCCGCGATATCGGCATTGTAGAAAATTCTATTACGGGTAAATTCTTCGCGTCCGGTGATCAATGAGTCCAGGATGACCGGTGTATGTCCTGAATCTTCCAGCGCTGAACAGATGGTGCTGCCAATATATCCGGCTCCGCCGGTAATGAGAAATTTCATTTTTGTCCTCTTTTATCGTTGATAACGGTATTATAACCTTTGCCTGATAAGGTTTTTTATCGTGGAAATAGAAAAGATATATCCACAGGTTTTACTATTAAAATGGATTTTTCACACTGTTCTCTGAAGAGGAAAAAGTAATGTATATTGCCATTGAGGGTGTTATCGGAGTCGGAAAAACCACATTGGCCCGGCTTCTGCAGCCATCGTTCCAATCCGGCTTGCTGTTGGAAGTATTTGAAGAAAATCCCTTCTTAAGTGATTTTTACAGTGACCGCGCGCGGTACGCTTTTCAAACCCAGATATTCTTTTTACTCAGCCGTTACCGCCAACAGCATAACAATGTACCGCGCATGTTGACAGAAAATGAGAACCTGATCAGCGACTATACCTTTGAAAAAGATTCTATTTTTGCGCGTATCAATTTACAGGGCGATGAATTGACCATGTACGAACGTGTGCATGAAGCCCTTGCTGAAAAGGTTACTACTCCTGATCTGCTCGTCTATCTACGTGCCAGCATGGATACGATCCTTCAGCGGATCGCCCTGCGTGACCGGTCATATGAACGGCAGATCGAACGCGGATATTTACAACAGCTATCGGACGCGTATGAAGAATTTCTTTCACATTCCTCCAGGCTGCCATTTCCAGTTTTGATCATCGATACTGAAAACACCGATTACATCCGGTCACAGGATGAATTGAAAACGATAGAAAACCGCATCCGGCAGACTCTTCAACTCAGTCCCTTCCAGCCAACCCTTCCCATTTCCTGATCTTTCTACGGGTATAATTTTCTGCAGGAAGGAAAAAAAGATGCGGATAACAAAAGATGCTTTGCTTCGTCTGGCACGGGATATGGCTGCCTTACGGATAAACGAAGACCACAGTATTGTCTGCATCTACCTTACCGGTTCCATGGTGACAGATGATCCGTTCATCGGGGGTTCCACGGATATCGACCTTTTTTTTGTTCATGCCGGTCAGCCGGTTGTCTCCCGCGAAGTACGGTACTTGAATGACGATGTGACGCTGGACATCGCCCACATCGATCAGATGAGATTCCAGCAGCCCCGCCGCCTTCGTGCCGATCCCTGGCTGGGGCCGTTTCTATGCGCCAAACCAAAAGTTCTATTTGACACGCAGCACTGGTTCGAATTTACCGAAGCGAGTGTAGCCGCTCAATTTTACCGGCCGGAATGCG
Organism: uncultured Leptolinea sp.; assembly: GCA_964420535.1. GTDB lineage: Bacteria > Chloroflexota > Anaerolineae > Anaerolineales > Anaerolineaceae > Leptolinea. The sequence goes on from CAYQTY010000070.1 coordinate 6,635, forward strand.
GCAGCCAGGCAGACCTGGATGAATTTCCACCTCAACGATAAGGAAGTTACTCCTTCGAATGTTTTGCTATTTCTGGATGCGGTGGAAAAAGCCGGCAATTCCATTGCATTATTGAGTGGTCCGCCGCTGGTCACCCGGCGTTTTTTCACCGGGCTGGCCTCCCGGCTTGAAAAAGCCGGCAAAAGAGAATTATTACAGGATTTTCATCAATTCATTCTTCCTCAGTCGTTGACCGATATTGAATGGACACAATGGATATCTGCCTGGGAACCTGTTTTTAAGGAAACAGCCGAACGGGTGGAAACCCCTGCCAGCCTCTTATTTCCCCGCAAGAGTTACTATGTAAAAGCTGTTAATTCACTATCCGATGAATATCCGTCATCAGCCGCCTGGATACTGATGAATTGCTGGACGCGGTCTGCCACCGCTTTGGAAGACGGATCTGCCAGCCTTCAGAATTGGAAAAGAGCCTGTTCTGAATTCATGCAGATAAACGGTTCATTTTCTCCTGTTATGGATAAGCTGGATAGTCTACTGGATTCAATTGAAGAGACGCTCGACTCATTCGCGGCAGAAAACGGCCTGTCACAGTAACTATATAAACCTGTGGATAAAACCGATAAATCTGTGGATAACTGGCAATAACTGTGGATAACTATGCGTAATTCAATGGAATACCACTGGACAAAACAGGTAGATTCAAGATTCTATCCACATCCGATTTTCGAAAAATAAGACTTTTTCTTTATTATCTGGATTATTTTTAATTGTTTCCATTTTATCCACAAAGATTTAAGCCGTCTCTGAAAAGTAATACACTATATAAAGGTTGATATTTAGAATGAAACACCGTATATGGGTATATATCTCTAAAATGCTGATTTATCCACATATCCCCACCCTCTATTATTAATACGGAATCTTTTTTAAATTTACTTGAATTGAAAAGAATAAAAGCCACCGGTGTGGACAGAGACAATTCAATTTTCCCCAGAAAATTGAAGGTACCAATAATCCCGGGATTCGGGTTTTGATAGCGCAACAATGCCTTTATCATGTAAAATATACTGTACCGTTATCGATAACGTAACCGCAAATTCCATCCAAAAATTATATTTCAGGTAATGCAAGGATGATTTCAGATGTATTCTTCTTCTCACCGGCGGTTTAATCCTCTAACCCGAGAATGGGTGCTGGTTTCACCTCACCGCTCAAAGAGACCATGGCTTGGGCAGGTGGAAAAGAAAGTGTCTGATTCTCTGCCCGCGTATGATCCGCAATGCTATCTTTGTCCGGGGAATGAGCGGGCGGGGGGAATCCGGAATGAACAATATACCGGGACGTATGTTTTTGATAACGATTTCGCTTCATTATTGCCTTCCATTCCTGTTGATGACGGTGAACCTCCTTTACACCCGCTGATGAAATCCGAACAGGAAACGGGCATCTGCAAAGTGGTATGTTTTTCACCCCGTCACGACTTGACCCTGCCGGAAATGGCCCGGGAAGACATCCAAAATGTTATTGCCACATGGACAAAAGAGTCGTTTGATCTGGCTTCCCGGCCTGATATTTCTTACGTGCAGGTATTTGAAAATAAGGGCGCGGTGATGGGATGCTCTAATCCCCATCCGCACAGTCAGATCTGGTCACAATCCCGTATTCCCAACGAACCGGCGAAAGAACTGATTTCTCAAACAGAGTATTTCAACGAACATCATAAAACCCTGCTGCATGAATACGCGGCGGAGGAACTCAATCTGAAGGAACGGCTGGTGGCGGTCAATGACCATTTCACCGCACTCGTCCCTTTTTGGGCTATCTGGCCATTTGAAGTACTGGTGATTGCCAACGGCCCGGCATCGCGGTTGAGTGACCTGATGCCGGTGGAAGTGGAAGCCCTGGCAGATGTTATGAAACGCGTCACCACACGGTATGACAATTTGTTTGAGACGTCTTTCCCTTATTCCATGGGATTTCATCAGGCACCGGCAGATGGAGAGAAACATCCCGAATGGACGCTTCACGCGCATTTTTATCCTCCGCTGCTACGTTCAGCAACCGTGAAAAAATTTATGGTGGGGTACGAATTACTCTCCATGCCGCAGCGGGATATTACGCCCGAAGTAGCCGCGGCCCGATTATGTGAACTTTCGGATACGGTTCATTACCGGTCCCGTTTGTAAAATAAATTTATCAGGATCAGACATGGATATCTCAGAAACCATCATCCGGGCGTTCGAAGAAAAATTCGGTACAAAACCCGAACATCTGGCCAGCGCGCCGGGGCGGGTCAACCTGCTGGGAGAACATGTTGACTATAACGATGGATTCGTGCTTCCAGCGGCTATTAATCTGGCTACCCGGGTAGCATATTCATTTAGTGGTTCTGAGGATTCAACTTTAATCGCGTTGGATCTCGATCATGACGAAACAGTCTTTGACCTGAGCGGTGTTAGTGAAAAAACGGATAAAACCGGAAAACCGCTTTCAGAATGGGCCCGGTATCCTGCCGGCATGGCCTGGGCGTTAAAAGAAAAGAGTCTTACTGTCAAAGGAATGAAAGCGGTTTTTTCTTCGGATGTTCCCCGCGGAGCCAGCCTCAGTTCATCCGCTTCGGTGGAAATGGCATTCGGTAAAGCCTGGCAAAAACTGGGCGGATGGGACATTCCCCCCATGCAACTTGCTCTGATCGGCCAACGGGCGGAAAACGCCTACGTTGGTATGAATTGCGGGATCATGGACCAGTTCGCTTCAGCCTGTGGAGAAAAAGACCGTTTGCTGCTTTTGGATTGCCGCAGTCTGGAATACCGCACGCTTCCTTTGCCGGAAGACGTTGCGATTGTCATCGCGGATACAAGTGTTCGGCGTACGCTGGTTTCCAGCGCGTATAACAAGCGCCGCGAATCATGTGAAGAGGCCGTTCGTCTGTTAAAAGCAAGAATTCCTTCCTTAAAATCTTTGCGAGATATTTCTGTGGATGATTTTGAAAAAATGGCCGGGTTACTCCCATCTGAAACTGAAAAGCGTGCTCGCCACGTAGTCAACGAGATCGCGCGAACATCCCGTTCCATTCCCTTACTCGAATCAGGCGATGTGGAATCATTCGGGCAGCTCATGAATGAATGTCATGCGTCTTTGCGCGACCTGTATGAAGTCTCCGGACCGGAGCTGGACCTGATGGCTTGCCTGGCTCAACCGATACGCGGCTGCCTGGGGGCGAGACAGACAGGCGGTGGATTTGCCGGGTGCACGGTCAACCTGGTTCGAAAAGAATACACGGAAGAATTTTCCCGCACGCTTTCAGATCAGTATGAATCAAAGACAGGTCTTCACCCGGCTGTGTACATCTGTGAAGCATCAATGGGTGCTGAGAATTTATATTAAATATAATTTTAAAGTGAATAAAACGAAAATAATCGAATATTAAAAGGGGAATATATCGAAAATATTCAAAATACCCCCAAAAAGGGTATATTTGCGCTTGTATAAATTTTTACTTTTCTGTATGATACATTAAGAATATATTAATAAGCCCCCTATCAGTAAATCAATCCAACCAAAAAACATGCTTAACCAATCTCTGAAGGAGGAGTAGTATGGACGTCATCAAAGTGAAAGCTACCTCTCGCACAGCCGCCGTTGCAGGGGCAATTGCCGGGGTAATTCGTGAAAAGAAACATGCCGAAGTTCAGGCTATTGGTGCCGGTGCGGTTAACCAGGCCATCAAGGCTCTGGTGCTGGCAAAAGGATACCTTGGAGAGGAAAACGTCGCCATCGTCTGCGCTCCAGAATTTGTGGATGTGGATATTGACGGCAAGGTTCGTACCGCTATTAAATTGGTTGTCGAACCAAGATAGTTTTTGAAAGCGCACATCAGGATTCAGCCGGGGTAAAAATGACTTCATCTTTACCCGTCAGCTTCTGTTGAACCCTGTTCAAAATTAAATCGAGATGATCCGGCCGAACGACATAATCCAGCTCGTCGGCCGGGACTGTCAAAACGGGGCAAATTGTAAACGTTGAAATCCATTCGTTATAGAGGTCGTTAACCCGCGCCAGATAATCAGGGTTTATCGACCTCTCGTAGTCACGGTTACGCAACGCGATGCGCCGCGAAAGGGTGTCCACAGAGGCTCGTAAATAGATCACCAGATCCGGAGGGGGAAGAAATTCTGCCAGGGTTTGGTAGAGAGACCGGTATGTGGCATAGTCGCGGTCACTCATATTGCCCTGCAGGAACAAATTGCGGGCAAATATCTCGGCATCTTCATAAATGCTTCGATCCTGTATGACTGAACCAGAGTGGTGAAGAATTTTGTGGTGGATCTGCAGACGGCGCGACAGGAAGAATACCTGGGATTGAAAACTCCACCGGCTCATATCCCCGTAGAAATCAGCCAGGTAAGGGTTTTCTGTTTCGGGTTCGTAATATGGCTGCCAGCCGAGTTTTTCACACAGAAGCCTTACCAGGGTCGATTTCCCCACACCAATATTTCCGGCAACAATTATGAATTTATCCATCTGCTGGCATCCTTTAATGGTATATGGGTTGAATTATACCCATGGTACGTAAGTGAAAACAAAAAGACAGCCGGAAGGCTGTCTAATTTGCCTGACGCGAAGAATTAATTACGCGGGGTGGATCGAATCGGTGGGGCAAACATCAACACAGGCAGCGCAATCAATGCATTTATCCGCGTCGATGACCATGTTGCCTTCGATTTCGGAAATCGCGCTTTCGGGGCATTCACTTTCGCAAGCGCCGCAGTTGATGCAGGTATCGATATCAATTTTATGAGCCATGAGTTATCCTTCCTTTGGTATTTCAAATGACGGGAGTTATTTTACTCTCGTACGTACTCTTCGAGAAGAGTATCACAATTGGATAAAGTAAGTCAATAAATTCATGATAAATAACGTCATTGAATCCGATGGAAAAATGTCACGATTATTTACAGGGATTTTCTATCCCGGGAATTTGATATGCTCCAGGTCAGCTTGTAGTATGATTCACATAACCCATGAAAACTGTTGACCTAATCATCCCCGTATTTAATGAAGAAGAGGTCATTAACCTCTTTCATGACAAGCTGTCTTCCGCTCTTGTAGGTTTGCCTTATACTTTTACCATCTGGTATGTCAATGATGGATCAAAAGACGGTACAGGCGGTAAGCTGGCAGAAATAGCAAGGAATGATCCGCGGGTTCAGGTTGTGGAATTAAGTCGTAATTTTGGTCACCAGGCAGCCCTCACAGCCGGTCTTGACCGGGCCCAGGCCGATTATGTCATCTCACTGGATGGTGACGGGCAACATCCGCCGGAAATGATAGCCGAGTTGCTAAAATTGGCGGAAACCGGTTTTGACATCGTGCAAACCGAACGGCTGGACGCGGAAGATATCTCTGCTTTCAAACGCTGGACATCAGCGGCGTTTTACCGGCTGATCAACCGCATCGGAAGCACGCAGGTGACACCGGGCGCGGCGGACTTTCGACTGCTGTCACGCCAGGTGGTGGAAGCGCTGCGCGGCATGCCGGAATACCACCGCTTCCTGCGGGGGATGGTCGCCTGGGTGGGATATAAGAGCATCATCCTTCCTTATTCCCCTCCGCCGCGCATGGCGGGAAAATCGAAGTATTCACTGCAAAAGATGGTGCGGCTCAGTATGGACGCGGTCTTTTCGTTCTCGCTGGTGCCTCTGTATATTGGTATTTCTCTGGGAATTTTGATGCTGCTGCTCGCATTTATCGAGATGATCTATGTGCTCAGCTTCTGGGTGACCGGTAATATCAGCAACCTGGCGCCCGGATGGAGTTCATTGATGTTCATCATCCTGATCGTCGGCGGCTTTCTGATGATCTCCATCGGCGTGATCGGTGTGTATATCGGATATATCTTCCAGGAAGTCAAAGGCCGCCCGGTGTACCTGGTGCGGGAACCCGCGGATGGACCGGACAAAATCTCTCCCGCCGATTAGCCGCTTGCTCGGAAAATTTCGGTACAGCCCCTGGATGGCGCCGCTTGGACTACTGGTGGTGTGCTTCGCCGCCTACGGTGTCCTGTTCCCGTTC
>CAYQTY010000071.1:0-8885 GCA_964420535.1 uncultured Leptolinea sp.
CCTATCCGGTGGGTGAGCCTGTCGACACTTGCACCGCGCTGCGTATTGTGCAGTGCAGGTGACCCACACACCCGAGGTTGCGCAGGATTCTGTCTTCGACAAGCTCAGGCGGCGGACTATGAAAAAAGCTCAAGCAGCGGAGAACCCGATGAACATGCCTATCCGGTAGGTGAGCCTGTCGACACTTGCACCGCGCTGCGTATTGTGCAGTGCAGGTGACTCACACACCCTAAGTTGCGCAGGAATCTGCCTTCGACAAGCTCAGGCAGCGGATAATATAAGAAAGCTCAGGCAAAGGGTAATGCGACAGGCTCAATAAACAGAAATTTACTCTTCTGATTTGCTCTTTGAAAATTTTATTAATTCGTTATAGTTACCTTCGATAAGAGCTTTCTTTTTGCGACGGGTCCAACCCTGAATCTGTTTTTCTCTGGCATACGCTGCATCCATGCGATCAAATTCTTCATAATATACAAGTTTGACTGGTTTATGTAAATTAGTGTACTTTGCACCATATCCAGTAGAATGCTGGAAAACTCGTTCTTCAAGGTTCCAGGTGCTTCCAGTGTAGTAACTGCCATCTGAGCATTCAAGGATATACATATATGGCATAGGACGATTCTATATGAAAAATGCTTTAATCATTTTTTTGATTCCAACCATAGTCTTGTGATCGAGGTCGCGTCGGAATCTGCCTTCGACAAGCTCAGGCAGCGGAAAACCCGGTGGGTGAGCTTGTCGACACTTGCACCGCGCTGCGCTTTGTGCAGTGCAGGTGACGCACGTGCCCGAGGTCGCGCAAGTATCTGCCTTCGACAGGCTCAGGCAGCGAAAAAACAACATGTTCAGACAGCTGATAACATAGGCAAGCTCAGGAAGCGTATTACCAACATACTCAGGAAACGGAGAATCAAATGGGTATCCCTATCCGGTGGGTGAGCTTGTCAAACCCATTTGCCCAAGGCTGCGCCGGAATCTGCCTTCGACACCTGCCTGTCACAGAACGGCATTCGGTTCAGGCAAGCTCAGGAAACGGAAATGCAGGAAGCTCAGTCCGCGATTTATTTACCACCCTGACAGAAATTCCTGCCAGTCCTGGTTGTCATTAACATGATGACCGAAAATATACATCGCTGTAATTGGGGGTTCTTTGGGCACTTTTAGAAGGCGCATTCCCACTTCTTCGGCTGTCTTTCCCCCTTTGCGGTGATTGCAGCCAGAGCAGGCGGCCACAACATTAGTCCAAATATGGGCGCCGCCTTTGTATTTCGGGATCACATGGTCGATCGTCAATGAAATCGAGTGTTTCCCGCAATACTGACAGGTGTAATTGTCGCGCCGGAAGATTTCACGGCGGTTAAGTAATATCCGTGGCCGGGGACGGGAAACCATTTGATCCAACCGGATGACGGAAGGGCGTGGATATACCCGGCTGATGGTATGAATCTCCCCCCGTCCATTTTTTATCAGCGAAGCCCTGTCAGCCAGAATCATCCCGATCGCGCGCCGTGTATTGCACACATGGATCGGCTCATAATTGGCGTTAAGAACCAGAACCAACCTGTCCATTCTTGCTCCCTGGCTAGGATTATAGCACCAGGCAGCATTCAGAGAAAAGTTGATTAGCGGTTATCTTCGTTTGAGATGATCACCATTCCAAAACTATGCGGGCCAAAAATCGTTTTCCACGCCGGGTTGGTGGTGAAGAGTTGCAGGGTATTCCCCGGGAAAAATTCATTCAAATGATCACGGATGACCTGAAGGTCACCGGATTCGGCGTTTCCTTCATGTGTAATGGCGATCAGGTGAAAGCGTTCGAATTCGTCAATAAATTCCACCAGATATTCATAAGCAGCCCGGCGGCTGCGAACTTTACCCAGCGGGGTGGGGAGGCCTTCTTCCATCGAAAAAATGGAATAGATTCCCAGAATGGAAGCCGCGTTTGCCTGAGCCTCGTCAACCAGACCGATGGGTACCAGGGGGTGAATATCCGGGAGAATGGCTGTTGTATACAGCATGGAACAATCCTCGCGGATAGTCTGTTCAATGTGTGACCAGACTTTACCCTCTGCCGCCATGCGGGCTGCTTTTTCCACCATAAAACCGGTACCCAGACCGATCGAAGCGGTATCAATCATCACCAGAGTCGGGGAGACCGATGAGGCTTTGATCAAACGCAATATTTGACCGGGAAGACCAGAGAGTGACCCGGATGACAGAATCGCGATGACATGCCCCGCGTTCTGACATTCTTTCTGCAGGTAAACCTGGATATCATGGTCAGATGCCGGTTGAAGCCGGTATTCATTCTCCCCCGGGTTCTCGCGTACCGTCAAAGGGATGACCCTGACAAGGTCATCCCCGGGGAATGTCTTATGAGTGAATTCTGCGGCTGAGTCGGTGAGGATTGTGATGGGGGGCATGTTTATTCGATCATAAATATGAACTGGTAATGCGGTTGGGCGCCTTCGTGAACTTCAATCTCATGATTGGGATATTTATTGCGGATATCATCCGAGATACGGTTGACGTCATTTTTGGCGATATTCGCGCCATAGAAAATGGTGATGCGTTCGCGGTCATCCGTATCGGCGCTTTTCAGCAGCCCATCAACGGCTTCTTCCAATGTGGGAGAGGCATTGACGAGCTTGCCGTTTAACAGCGCGATCACTTCGCCGGATTTGACATCAACACCGTTGATCTCCACCGTGCGGGTGGCAACTGTCACTTCGCCGGTTTCAACTTCAGTGATCGCTTCGTTCATTTCGGTCACAACGTGGTCAAAATCGGCGTCACCCACAAGGCGCAGCATGGCAGAGAGACCCTGCGGAACTGTCTTCGCGGGAATAACAGCCACTTTCTTGACTGTTACAGACGCGGCGGTTTGCGCGGCCATAATAATATTCTTATTATTGGGGAGGATGATGATCTTGTCAGTGGGCAGGTTTTCCAACGCGTGTAGAATTTCTTCGGTAGACGGATTCATCGTCTGTCCGCCTTCCACGATTGCGGCGACGCCCAGACTGGCAAAAATGCGGGAAATGCCTTTGCCGGGTGAAACAGCCACTACGGCGATATGCCCCGGCTCAACCGGCGCGAGGTTGATCTTCTGATCACTGCTCTCCTGGCGTTCTTCCACCTGGGCGATCAGGTTTTCCATTGCCACCTTGGTGACTGTACCCAACTTCAGGGTGTATTCGATGGGGTCGTATTTTTTTTCAGTGGCCACATGTATGTGCATGCGGTACATACCGTCGCCTTCACCCACCTGGATGGATGTGCCGATCTCAGAAAGGCCTTCATAGAATTGTTCCAGGTTTAGCTCTTCAAACGGTCTGAAATCCACCACCACTTCATAATCCTGACCGGGTTCCACTTCTTCCAGTGTGTTTTCGAGGTTCATGGCAGCCAGCGGCTGAACGGAAGCGATAGCCGTTTCCATTGGCAGACCCTTCATGTGACGCTGCATACCTTCCAACAGGAAGAACAATCCTTTGCCACCAGAGTCAACTACGCCAGCCTGCTTCAATATTGGCAGAAGTTCCGGTGTGTGCTGAACGGATTCATCGGCAGCCGTCACCACTTTATCGAGCATTTCCACCAGGTCACTGGTTTCCTGCACAGCCTTTCGGGCTGCCACGGAGACATCTTTTATAACCGTCAGAATGGTGCCTTCAACCGGGCGGACAACACCTTTGTACGCGGTAGCACGGCTTTCTTCGAGCGCGCGCGCGAAGGATTCAACATCCATGGCTTCCTGGCTGTCCAATCCGCGGGCGAAACCGCGCCATATCTGCGAAAGGATCACGCCGGAATTGCCGCGGGCACCCATCAACGCGCCCTGGGCAACGGAATGAGCCATCTTTCCTACATTTTTCTCACCAGAGGCGGCGATTTCGTTGTAGGCAGCCTGCATGGTTAGCAGCATATTTGTGCCGGTATCACCATCCGGTACCGGGAAAACATTCAACGCGTTGATCATCTGCTGATTGGTTTTTACCCAGGTCATGGCAGCTTCGATCAACTCTTTCAGCTCCTGTCCGTCAATGGAGGTACAGGGTAACACTGATTCCGCTTCAGGCGCGGGAGAAGTGGTCGATTCTTTACTCATAATGCTCCTCAGTAAGACAGATAATGGCAGAATTAATCGGGATTGCTGATGCGCAATCCACGGACATGGACATCAACATGGCTGACCGGAATACCAAGGGTTTTTTCCACCTGGTAGGCAACACTATCTGCCACACTGCTGGAAACTGAGGTGATCCTTGTGCCGTATTCAATTACGATGTAGAGATCAATTTTGATTGTTCGGCCGTCGTAGTGCACATCCACACCCAGAGTCGGGTCTTTGACCAGCACCTGGGCCAGGCCTTCCACCAGATTCTTTGCCGCAAGCCCTACAACACCATAGGATTCCAGCGCTGACTGGCAGGCGATGGTGGCAATTGCGTGATGTGAGACGTATATGTTGCCGAATTTGTTATTACTTTCGCTCATGGACGATACCCTCTCTCTAATTATTAACCTGATTTCTTGAGGAAAGATACGATTTATGGTAGAATGCCGTTTTGCAGTACATGAATAAGCTGGTTGCAATCAAGGTTTGAAAGGATTTCAAGATGGCACGGTGTGAATGTTGTGGGAAGACGACCACCTTTGGTCACAATCGAAGTTTCTCTCAGCGCGCCACAAACCGCATCTTTCGCCCCAATCTTCAGAAGATCTCGGTCTTCGAAAACGGGCGCAAGGTTCAGAAAACGGTTTGTGCAAGATGCATTCGGACAATGGTAAAGGTTTCATAATTTTCCGTTGTTCATTGCGATAACGTTACAAAGGTCACGGCGCAGGCCGTGATTTTTGTTTAACGAAGCGCTTCACGCAGCGCGCGGACTCCTTCTCCGGGGCCGCCGGGATGTTTGAAAATAGCTGTCGCCGCGACAAAAATTGTCGCGCCGGCTTCGTGTAATGGTTTGATATTCTCCGCGGTGACTCCGCCGTCAACTTCGATGGCAGCCTCCGGGTTCAATTTATCGAGTAACGCGCGCATCTGTTTAACGCGTTCGAAGGTGATGGGCTGAAAGGTTTGACCGGAATACCCCGGATTGACAGACATAAGCAGTACATAATCGACCAGGTGCAATACCGCTTCAGCCGAGGCAACAGGTGTGCCCGGGTTCAGTACGAGGCCTGTTCTTACACCCGCCGAATGTACTTGCTGCAATGTGCGGGAAATGTTCGGATTACCTTCCAGGTGAACAGAAATACAGCCGGCGCCGGCCTTAGTGAAGGCTTCAACGAATAGATCCGGATTATCGATCATTAGATGAACATCCAACGGAAGGTTGGTGATCCCTTTGCACGTCTCTACAATAAATGGTCCCATGGTCAGGTTGGGGGCAAAGTGACCATCGATCACATCAACATGGATCCAATCAACGCCGGCTTTTTCTACGGCGTTGATTTCTTCTCCCAACCGGGAGAAATCTGCTGAAAGAATGGAAGGCGAAAGAAGGACAGCCATTAGAAATCCGTCTCACTGAATGGAAGATAAAAACGAAAAGATATAAGACCAGTAAGGGAACAGCCCGCTAATGGCCGTAAATGCCAGCAATCCAAGTCCGACTGTGATCCAGTCAATACTGATGATCTCTTCTAGAAATTTGTTGATCTTTACCTCAAACGGCTCTTCCCTGTGTGCGGGTCTTTGTTTTGCCGTTCTTGGGCGAGATACCTCAACCGGCGCCGGTTCAACCGGGATGGATATTGGAATCAGATCCGGGGCCCGGCCGAAAGTCGACAACATCTGACCAAACTGGTCGGCGGTCCGGTATCGGGCAGAAGGTTCTTTCGCCAGCACTTTTAGCAAGATTCGTTCCAAATCAACCGGTATGGTCGGGTTGACTTTACGCGGGGCAACCGGGGGAACATCGCGGTGCATGCGTGCCAGTTCAGTGGCTGTCTCCGCGTTGAGCGGCAATTTGCCGGTCAGCATTTCATATAAGACAACACCCAGTGAATACACATCAGAAGCCGGGGAGGGGGCTCCGCCGGATGCCTGTTCAGGGGAGAAGTATTGCGGAGATCCCCAGACGACTTCACTTTTTTCATCCGGGTGAATACCGGCGAGGGCGCGGGCGATGCCGAAATCGGTCACCTTAAGTTGACCTTCCGGAGTTACCAGCATATTATGCGGTTTGACATCGCAATGCACGATACCCGAGCGGTGCGCGTAGCCGAGGCCGGCGCAAGCCTGCAAAATCAGCGGAATCGAATCTTCAACCTGAAAAGGTCCATGCTGCCGGATGACTGTTTTCAGGTCGGTTCCGGGGACGTATTCCATAACAATGAACAACCGGTCGTGGTCAAGGCCGAAATCATGCACGGTTACGATGTTGGGGTGGGTGATATTGGCGGCCGATCTGGCTTCCTGCCTGAAGCGTTCGCGGAAGGATTCATCGCGGGTGAAATCGGGGCGCAATACTTTAATCGCCACCTGGCGCTCCAACATAAGGTCGCGCGCCCGATAGACAACAGCAGTCCCTCCGCTGCCCAGTGTCTGCAGCAACTGGTATCGGTTCGAAAGAACCGGATTTGTGGCAATAGGCGAAGTCATCTATCGCGATTATAACATGCGGGCTTCCGTGTTATTCTCTATGATTATTCGTGGGTATAATTTGTATTTATGACAATCAAACGTGTTCTTAATGAAAATCCGACAACCATTCTTCTTCTAGCCGGTATTATGGCGGCAGTCGCGCATTTTGCCCACTGGGGTGACGCCTGGGTGTTTTCTCTCGCGGCTATTGGCGTGATCCCTCTGGCGGGGTACATCGGGTCATCCACTGAAGCACTGGCGCATTATACCGGCCCCAAAATTGGCGGCTTATTAAATGCCACCCTGGGCAATGCCGCTGAGTTGATCATCACCCTTGTCGCCATCCGCGAAGGGTTGCTGGAACTGGTTAAAGCCTCGATAACAGGATCCATCCTGGGTAACCTGCTTCTGGTTATGGGGACTTCGCTCCTGCTGGGAGGGCTGAAAAACGGTCTGCAAAAATTTGACCGCAAACAGGCTGGTAATTACGCCGTTCTGCTGGCCATGACCATTCTCGCGCTGGTGGTGCCTTCGTTCTTCGGGCATTCACTGGGTGATGAAGGTTCTGTTGGTGTAGAGACTCTCAGCCTGGGTGTTGCCGGTGTTATGGTGGTGCTCTATGTACTGGGTATCATCTACCGCCTGAAACACTCAGATTCCCCCATAACGGCGGAAGAACCCGATAACCATCATAAGCCTTCGTATTCCGTCAAAACAGCCATCATCATACTGGGCGCGGCAACACTGGGTGTAGTGCTGCTCTCTGAGTTGCTGGTTGGCTCGGTGGAAGTGGTGGTCAGCCAGTTTGGCCTTTCCGAATTCTTTATCGGCATCATCCTGATCCCGATTGTTGGTAATGTGGCAGAACACCTGGTGGCTGTTCAGGCAGCCTACCGCAATAAAATGGAATTGAGCATCGAAATTTGCCTGTCTTCCAGCCTGCAAATCGCTCTGCTCGTGGCGCCGCTGCTGGTTTTCATCAGCCTGGCGATGGGACATCCTTTAACCCTCATGTTCAATCCTTTTGAACTGGTTTCGCTGGGTGCCGGTGTGGTTATTGCCGCGCTGGTTTCGATGGATGGCGAATCCAACTGGCTGGAAGGCGCGTCTTTGCTGGCGGTATACCTTATTCTTGGCCTGGCCTTTTTCCTGTTACCCGGGGCGGTGTAATGCGTCAATCCAACGGGATCAACTTCACTGCGGGCATGTTGGTGACATCCTTTTTCTTTGGCCTCATCCTGTTGATCCTGTGCCTGGGTACCATGTTCATTTTCCGACCGGCGGGTGAGTCTACCGCGCCGCTGGCTGTTTTCACCGTGATTCCCGCGCCGACGGCGACCGTTATCGTTCCTACTGAAGTCCCGCCAACTCCGACGTTGTCACCAGAGGAACAGGCATCCGGAAAGATCGAGATCGGTGTTATGGTAGAGATCACCGGAACGGAAGGCGCCGGTCTTCGGCTGCGCGCCGAACCCGGGGTAAATGCGGCTGCCATCGTTCTGGGAAAAGATGCGGAACAATTCCTGGTGAAAGACGGACCATCGCACAAAGATGGATTTAACTGGTGGAAATTGGAATCGCAGAAAGATGCTTCACGTGCGGGATGGGCGGCAGCAGACTATCTGGCGGTTGTTCCTGAATAAAGGGAAGGTTCTTTAAATGTCATTATCACCTGTGGAAATTGTTGCGAACAAAACTGAGAATATTTTGACGGTACGCTGGTCAGACGAACATGAGAGCCATTATCCATTTAATCTGTTAAGAGCAGGATGCCCCTGTGTGATCTGCCGCGGAGGGCATGAGAATATGAGCCAGGATCCGGATCCGGCTGTGTTTGATGTAGAACTACCCGACTCGCCAGCTACACACCTGGTATCAGCCCGGGCAGTCGGCGCGTATGCCATTTCTTTCACCTGGGAGGATGGTCACAATGAGGGGATTTATGCCTGGGATTATTTGCGGGCTCTATGCCCATGCGAGGAATGCCGCCCGTAGCCCGTCATTCGTTGATATAAAAGACACATGTCAAAAATGGTTGCAAGCCTTTACAGATAAACTTATAATTGACCTGTTATCTAAATAGCAGGATATTGTTGTCAGGAGTAAGGGACTGGAAACTCAAGGATATCCACAGGAAGATCAAACCTTTCAAGAGGTTCAGAAACCGCTGCTAGCCGGTTCCATTCTGGGCAACCGCTATTTGATCCAGGATGTTGTTGGTGCCGGGGGAATGGGTTCTGTTTACCGCGCCCGTGACATGCATTTTGTCAACGCGGTGAAGTTAGTT
>CAYQTY010000071.1:8895-12694 GCA_964420535.1 uncultured Leptolinea sp.
ATGATCAACCAGACGCGCGACCCTTCTCTGCGCCAGAATATGCTGGTGAACTTTGAAAGGGAAGCCAACATTCTGGTTTCTCTTAATCATCCCTCCATCCCGAAGATCTACGACTTCTTTGAAGTCAATGAACGGTACTATCTGGTACTTGAGTTCATTGATGGCAAAGACCTGGAGAAATATCTGGGTGATGTAAAAGGTTTTCTGCCGGAAGAGCAGGTGATCGGCTGGGCGATCGAGATGTGCAACGTTTTGGAATTCCTCCATTCGCACAAGCCGGAGCCGATCATATTCCGTGACGTAAAACCATCCAACATCATGGTCAACCGCAATGACCATATTGTGCTGATCGACTTTGGCATTGCCAAGGTATTCAAGGTGGGGCAGAAAGGTACCATGATCGGTACGGAAGGGTACGCTCCACCTGAGCAATACAGGGGTGAAGCCAACCCCACGGTCGATATTTATGCGCTGGGTGCCACCATTCACCACCTGTTGACGAAAAAAGATCCCCGCGTAGAAGCCCCTTTTACCTTCAGTGAGCGACCTATCCGGCAGATCAATCCATCCGTATCCACAGAGTTGGAATCGGTGGTCAATACCGCTCTTGCGTATAACGCGAAAGACCGCTACCCGACCGCGAGCGCCATGAAGGAAGCCCTGATGGCAGTTGCCAGCCGCAAAGGAATCCCGAGTTACAGCAACCGGGTGGTTTCTGCACAACTTCCACAGCAGGTGAATCTGTCACTTGAACCCGAATCGGATATTAAGCCGATCTGGAAGTTTCAATGTGAAGATGAGATCAGGGCTACGCCATTTATTGACGGAGGAATGGCTTATATTGGTGTGTATGACAACAACGTCTACGCGCTGGATGCTTCTACCGGTGAATTCCGATGGAAGTTCCCTACAGAGGGCGGTATCGTTTCACAACCGGTTTTGGCTGACGGTAAGCTATTGTTTGGTTCTGAAGATAAACACGTCTACGCGGTAGGCGCGCGAAATGGCAAAGAAGTCTGGAAGGTTGCCACGGGGGGAGCGATCCGCAGTTCCGGCAGGGTGGCTGAGGGGCATTTATTTATTGGATCAGATGATGGATACTTATACGCCATCAATCTAACGGCCAACAAAGTCTCCTGGCGGGTGGAAACCCAGGACGCCATCCGGTCAACCCCCTCCATTACCAATGATTTTATTTATTTTGGAAGCGAAAGCGGTGAAATGACCTGCAGTGATTTTAGAGGTACGGTCAAATTCCGGTTTCAGGCGAAACGCGCCATTACTTCTTCTCCTATAGTCTCGAATGGCCGGTTATTCTTCGCATCGGTAGATTCCACCTTCTACGCGCTGGACGCGAAAACCGGTTGGGCGATCTGGCGTTTCCGCATGGGAAAGGGTTCAGTTTCGTCTCCGTGTATCGCGGATGGTTATCTTTTCTTCGGCTCTGCCGATAACAACATATATTGTGTCGATGGCGGGAATGGCCGTGAAATCTGGCGCTTTAAAACGGATCACCAGGTTAGCGGATCACCGGCAATATACCGTGACAACCTGATTTGCGGATCTGCGGACGGGAACTTGTATTGCCTGGACTTTAAGACCGGGCGTGAACGGTGGAAGTTCCCCACACGGGGGCCAATTACAGGAACACCAATCGTGTATAATGACGTTGTATATTTCGGTTCGGTGGATCACACGTTATATGCCTTGCCTGTCTGACCCAAAAAATTTGAAATTACCGGGTGAAATATGAATTTGGGTCGCTTATTCCAAAAAAAGGAAGAAACCGGTGATATGAAAACAACTCCGGCCGCCGAAGAAATTCAAAAAAGTACCGTTAAGACAAAAGAAAAGCGTAAAGTCGGGCAATATATTTATGGTACGTGCCAATCGGTTGGACGGCAACGGGAACATAATGAAGATGCTCTGTTCGCCATGAGTTCTGTAATGCGCGAAGGCGAGACTGAATTTCCTTTTGGTTTATTTATCGTGGCAGACGGCATGGGCGGTCACCAGCATGGCGAAGTAGCCAGCGGTGCGGCTATTCGGGCGCTCAGCGGCTATCTGTTGGAGCGTTTGGTCATCCCCATGATGACCGGAACAGCCTCTTCCATCGACTCGAGCCTTCAAGAGCTTATGGAGCAGGGGTTTGAAGAAGCTCAGGATGCTGTTATACAAACAGCCCCCGGCGGTGGCACCACCCTTACCGCAGCCCTTGTGGTGGGCGATCAGGTCACCATTGGCCATGTGGGTGACAGCCGGGCGTATTTCGCCCTCACCGATGGTGAACTGGAACCCATTACCAAAGACCACTCTCTGGTTAAACGGCTTCTTGAATTAGGTCAGATATCTGAAAAAGAAGCCAGTGTTCATCCACAGCGTAATGTATTGTACAGGGCGGTCGGTCAAACAGAACCTTACCGGCCGGATATAGAAACCCTAACCTTCCCGTCTCCGGGCTCATTGATGATCTGCAGTGACGGCCTATGGGGTGTTGTCGGGAAAACCAACCTGCAAAAAGCCCTGCGAAAATCGGGTTCTCAAATTGAGATTTGCCAACGCATGGTGGATATGGCAAATCAAGCCGGCGGACCAGATAACATCAGTGTTGTTGTGGTTCAAAATTTTGAATAATCGGAGATAACCGGTATGGGGGTTGGGCTTTTTGAGTCACTGGGTTTAGCGAACAACGCGTCGCCTGATGAGATCCGGCGTGCTTATTTTGATGCCGCCCGCCGCCTGCATCCGGATGCCAATCCGGACCCGGATGCGGCCAATCAATTCATGGTGATACAGAAATCATATGACGTTCTCTCCAATACGGAGAAGCGGATTGATTATCTGATCTCTCAGGCTCAATCCGAAGGGCGCGCGCCGATTGTCACTCAGTCACAATATTCTGTTGAATCGTTACAAATGATCCCGGAAGAACAGTATGTGTACTCTCTTCTGGAGGTAATCAACGCGGAAGAAGCCAAGTCACATGTTTTGCCTACCAGCAATATTTGCCTGGTTATTGATAAATCCACATCGATGGCAGAAAAACGCATTGACATGGTGAAAAAAGCCGCGTATGAATTGATGAAACAACTCAAACAGGATGACTGGGTGTCTATTGTGACATTCAGTGACCGGGCCGAAGTTGTCATACCGCCTACGCGCGTTAAGAAATCCATGTTGTCCGATCCACGCATTGCTACCATTCAAACCGGTGGCGGGACCGAAATTCTTCGGGGTCTGGAATGCGGCATGGATGTGTTACTGCAAACCGGCAATACCGATGCCAACCGTCACATGATCTTACTGACTGATGGGCACACCTATGGTGATGAAGATGGCTGCCTGCAACTGGCACAACGTGCCGGAGACAGGGGCATCATCGTCAGCGCGCTCGGATTCGGCAGTGAGTGGAATGACGCTTTCCTGGACCGGATGACAGGCTTGAGCGGCGGCACAGCCCGCCTGGTGACCACCATTGATGACCTGAAGCAATTTATCCGGAATCAGGTTTCATCATTGAGCAAAGTATATGCCCACAACTTAACCCTGCGGGTGGAAGAATCAGCGCAATCCAGCCTGGTGGACTTGTTCCGAATTTACCCGGATGCCAGTCCACTTCCGATAGAATCACAGGTAAGATTGGGGAACCTTCCATTCAACGACCGGATCAAAGTCTTGCTGGAATTTAAGATCAACCCGGATTTGAAAGATGAAGATACCATCACGATGCTGCAGGGCGCTTTAATGATGGAAATCCCCACACGCAAAGAGCCGTTGAACCGTATCGAAATATCGTTGC
>CAYQTY010000072.1:0-345 GCA_964420535.1 uncultured Leptolinea sp.
CCCTTATGGGGTTCTTTGCTGAATTCTTTCTTAACCGCTTCCTGCACAGCGGGCATACGGGTCATGCCGCCCACCAGGATGACCTCATTAATATCAGCTGCCTTCAGGTTGGCATCAGACATGGCTTTGCGAACAGGTTCGAGGGAGCGGGCGACCAGATCACCGGTCAACTGCTCGAGTTTGGCGCGGGTCAGAGTGATCAGTAAATGTTTGGGGCCGGTGGCATCCGCTGTGATATACGGCAGATTAATCGATGCCGAGGTGACGCCGGACAGGTCGACCTTCGCCTTTTCAGCCGCTTCACGAAGCCGCTGCATGGCGATTCTGTCCGCGCCGAGGTCGATA
>CAYQTY010000072.1:355-12603 GCA_964420535.1 uncultured Leptolinea sp.
GGCATCCGCGGTGATGTATGGCAGGTTAATCTCAGTCTGCATCATTGTGGAAAGCTCGATCTTGGCTTTTTCAGACGCTTCTTTCAAGCGCTGAAGCGCCTGGCGGTCTGCGTGAAGATCAATGCTATTGCTTTTCTTGAATTCTTCGATCAAGAAGTCCATGACGCGCAGGTCGAAGTCATCACCGCCCAGGAAGGTATCACCACTGGTGGAACGAACCTGGAACACGCCTTCACCAACATCCAGGACGGAAATATCAAATGTGCCGCCGCCCAGGTCATAGACAACAATAACTTCGTTCTTCTTCTTGTCGAGGCCGTATGCCAGGGAAGAAGCCGTCGGTTCGTTGATGATGCGTAATACTTCGAGACCGGCGATTTTGCCGGCATCTTTGGTGGCGTTACGCTGGGCGTCGTTGAAGTAAGCCGGTACGGTGATCACCGCCTGGGTGATGGTCTCACTCAGGTAGGCTTCCGCGTCAGTCTTCAGTTTGGCCAGGATCATGGCAGAGACTTCCGGTGGGGAGTATTCCTTGCCATCCAACACAACGCGCACATCACCGTTGGGGGCTTTGGTTACTTTGTAGGGGACGCGGCTCATGGTGCGCTGTACTTCAGCGTCGTCAAATTTACGGCCCATGAAGCGCTTGATGGAGAAGATGGTGTTCTCCGGGTTGACAACGGACTGGTTGCGGGCAACACGGCCAACCAGACGTTCGTGATTTTTATTGACGGCCACCACGGAAGGTACAAGCCGTTCACCTTCAGCGGAGGGGATCACTACCGGTTCGCCGCCAACCATGACGGCAGCTACGGAGTTTGTAGTGCCAAGATCGATACCAATGATTTTTCCCATGTTCTTCTCCTATTTAGCGACTCGTACCAGCGCCGGACGCAAAACCCGGTCCCCGATCATGTAACCCTGCTGCAAGACCTCGATCACCTGACCGGATTCGTGGTCAGGGCTGTCTTCATGTGAAATGGCTTCATGCAAATTGGGATCAAATTCAGCTTCATCGGCTGGTATGCGTTTAACGTTTTCGTTTTCCAGTATGTTCTGGAATTTCCGGTAGATCAGGTCGATACCTTCCGCCCATTTTGCTCCGTCACCTTCTGTGGGGCGGGCTTTAAGGGCGCGTTCCAGATCATCCATAACAACCAGGTATTTCTTAATGATGTTCCCGTTTACAGCCTGGGCCATCTGGATCTGGTCGCGTTCGATGCGTTTTTTGTAGTTCGTGAAATCCGCCCGTTCACGCTGCCAACCTTCAAAATATTCCTGAGATTGCGCGGTGACTTTTTCAAGTTCGGCTGCAATGGATTCAACTGAAACAGTTTCTTTTGTCTCAGGTGTATTCACCGGGATGGTTCCAGCCTCAGGTGCGTGTTTCGATTCTCGTTTTTTATGTTCTTCGGTCATTAATTACCTCTTCATGTATGTGTTAATCAGCCAGACCTGTGCTGACAAGTTCACTTAATAAGCCGGACAGAAATCGCACGGCGGAGATGGAGCGCGCGTACGACATACGCATTGGCCCCAGAACACCCAGGGTTCCGGTCACTTGACCGGGTGTGCCGTAACGCGCCAGAACGATGGAGCACTGGCGCAGTTCGTCCCACGCGCCTTCGCCGCCGATGATCACATGCACACCGCCTATAGCGCTTCCCACAACCGAACGGGAGAGCAGATCGTCCAGCATAGAACGTTCTTCCAGTAGACGGAAAGCACGCCGGGCTTCTTCAGATCCCGAGAATTCCGGCTCAGCCAGTACATTGGTCATGCCATCCATATAAACCTCGCTGAGGGCAGACTGGTTGCTCTGGGCCACTTCCGGTATGATCAATTCAAGGATTGACTGTGCCTGCGGGTCAAGGTGGGGATGTATGGTGTTGAAAGTATCCAGAGACAGTCCCTGCGCGTTGGCGTTGATGGCAGCGGCAATGCCGGATAGTTGTTCCTGTGAGTACGAATCATTTAAAGTGAAAATTCTTTGGTGGATCTCGCCGCCGGCCATCACCATCACCATCAAAACCTGCCGGCCGCGGGTGGAAATTAATTCCAGGTGTTTTAAAACGGCGTTTTCCGGCCGTGGGGCAGTCACCAGTGAGACGGCGCGTGACTGGTTCGCCAGCACCGAAGCGGCCAGGCGCATCCACTGGTCCGAGTCATTGCGCATCTGGTAGAACTGGTGACTAATGGTACGCCGGGTTTCCGCTGGGAGATCGGTTTGCTGCAGCAGCTGGCTGACGAAATAGCGGTACCCGTTCTCTGTGGGGGACCGGCCAGCCGATGTGTGAGGCTGACGTAAATACCCCATATCCTCCAGAGCGGCAAGTTCGTTGCGTACAGTGGCGGATGATAGGTCAAGATGGTAATGGTCCACCAATGACTGAGACCCGACCGGCACTGCCGTTCGGGTGTACTCGTGAACCACGAGTGTTAGAAGCATTTTCTGGCGATCAGAAAGGTTTTCCATACGTTTCTTTTGAAATTAGCACTCTCCTAGGCAGAGTGCTAATTTCAATGTAAGAATCATACCATGCTGCTAAATGAGCGTCAAGCAGGCGGGATTTATTGCAGCGCCTTCTAACAAAAGATTTATACAATCGAATTGATGTAAAAAAAGACAAGATAACCCGAACAGGGAATCTTGTCTTTTGGGGATTGATTGCAGGTGATTTTAAGGAACAGCGGAGGTGTTTTCTTTGATGAATGCCATTCCAAACGGATCTTTGAAGAACATCTGGTACCCGGGGATGTTCGATTCACTCGCGGCCCTGTAGAACTGGTGGATGGGTTCGGTATTTCCGGGGTTCACCGCGTTTTTGACGGAATCCTGACTGGCATAAAGGGCGATGTTTTCCTTATCCAGCAAAATCACATCCGGATCAATGGAATTGATATAGTCAAACGTGGGCATATCCCAGGTCATCTCGGTCTGGAATTTTTCGGATGGCGGGAAATACACTTTCCAATCTCGGTAAACCAGGCGTTTCTGGTTGTCGAACCCGACCGGGAGAGCTTTTGACATATCGGTATAAAAACGGATGGACGCCGATTCTTCCTCTTTATTCACCGCGTTGATGAAGATTTTCTCGTCACGGGGGAAGAACAGGTAGGCTTGATACACCATCAAGGCCACCGTCATAAACTGCACCACATTGGAAGATTTAACGCGTCCTTCTTCTTCCGGGTCGCCTTTGCCGGGGAATAGTACGCTCAGGCAGGAGACCAGGGGCAAAATAACAGGCAGGAAGTAGTGGGTGCGGCGGGTAGCCGAAAAGTTAATTGTTAAAACCATCGGGATTATGAACGCCAGAACCACGGCGTAATACCATTTCTTCTTAGAAAACAACATCCCCAGAACCAGCGCGGCAAAACTGATCATGATGAATTCGATCTCGCCGTAGTGGTCTTGAAAATCTTTGGGATAACCTTCGGCGAAATATGTTTTAGCTGTGGTCTGAAGGATGCCGGTTCCGGTTTGCACAAATTGCAGTTTTTGGGTTTCGATGATCGCGGCGCGTTCTTGCGGAAGAAGCAGCAACGGATTTGTAGCGACAAACGCGGCCAGCATAATACCGATAAAGATCCCGGCTGCTTTGATCACTTTAAGTACGGAATACTTTTGTGTGACACCTGCCCAGATCAAATACACCGGAATGGAAAGGACAAAGAAAACGCCGGTGTACTTGATCCCTGCTGCCACGCCGCACATGGCGGCGGCCGCGAAGAACCATTTTTCCAGCTTCAGTCCGTCTTTATCCAGGAAGAATAAAATTAGCACAGCTGAAAGGACCGCCAGCCCATCGGGGTGCCACCAAAGGTTGTTGACCATCACCGCTGGAAATATGAGCAAAAAGGCGAACAATCCAAGTGACGGATACAGCCCCCGGAAGCGGGTTTGCATATACGTCAGCAAGCCGGCAGAAATGATCATGGGGGCCACATTTATCGTAAGCCGCAGAGTGGCTACCAGCACATCGACGTGATTCAACCAATCCGCCCCGTATATCAATTTGACGGGCAGAGCTGCCAGCGCGGAAAGGAAGTAAAACGGGAATCCGTAGAAATAGTGCTGGTAGACGAAAAAGTTGCGGACTGACTGATAGAAAGTCGGCCCGGGCGTCAACATACTGATCAGGTTGGGCATTTGCGCGAATTCATCGACCTCAAAGATGGAAAGCATGGCGATGTTTTGCGCGCCCTTCAGGTTGGGCGTGATGAAAAAAAGCAAAAGGCCAACGCCGATGGCGGCAATAATTTGAAAATTGCGGTTCTGTTCTTTATCCATAGTGCGGCAAGTGTACCGCATTTTTTTACAGCCAGTCAGGTTCCACCGTGTGTTCGTTGCTTTCTGTGCCCGTGTTTCGCGTAGATTTCGGCTCCATCAGCAGTACGTGCACTTCTTCTTCTGCGACAGGTTTGTGTTCCACACCATGAGGAATGATGGCAAACTCACCTTCGTTTATGGTCACATCGCCATCAGGAAGTTGGATCACAAGCCGGCCTTTCAGCACCATGAATAATTCATCTTCACTTTCATGGTGGTGCCAGATGAACTCACCTTTTAATTTTGCCAGTTTCAGGTGTGAATCATTCAACTCGCCCACAATCCCGGGGTGCCAGTATTCGGTGACGCGTGTCAATTTGTCTTTGAGGTTTATGGTTTTGATCATGGTTATTACCAGAAAAGAATGTGTCTAGAACCAGATCATGCCCTGATTAAATATTGTCAGCCATCTACCAAAATCGCGCCGGCTTTAATCGGGTCAAAGCCATCCGGCCATTTTGTCCCCAACCAGGACGTTTCATCGTAATACTCCACCCCTTCAAGGTTTACCCCATTGAGGATAGCTCCGCTCAAATCTGTATTTATCAGACTCACGCCATCGAGGTTCGACCCGGAGAGGTCGACATCAACAAAAGACGCATGGTCAAGTTTCGCGCCGCTCAACTCACAATCGACCATCAATGCCCCCTCCATAACAGCGCATGTGAGGTTGACTCCTTCCAGGTTGCTGCCAGACAGCCGGGCATGGCGCATTCGCGCGTATTTCAGGTTGGCGCACCAAAGATTGGCATCTTCCATTTCCGCGCTCAACAAGAATGCGTAACTCAGGTTGGCTTCGATCAATCTGGCACCGTTCAAGCTAGCGAAAATCAATGGCGCGCCTGATAGGTCTGTCCGCCAGAATGTGGCCGATGTCCAATCAGCAAGAAATAGATTCGTTCCATACAGAAGGGCTTTGGAAAGAACAGCTTTTTCAAAAACAGCATCGCGAAGATCGGCGTATTTCAAATTAGCCTGGGTCAGATCAGCATCATGCAAATTAGCACCGCGCAAATCTGCCCGTGAAAGGTTTACATATTTCAAATCAGCACCCGCGAGGTCGCGATTTCTAAAATCCAGCGGCCCCGGTGTTTCAATGATCCTTTTTAGTTCTTCCGGTGAAAATTCCATGGTTGACCCCCATTCGATTACTTAATTATACAGATATTATTGACTTTAACAAGAGGTGAACGGGAAAAATCGAATTTTGCCTCAAGCAATGGTCGGGTTTTGGTTTAACCTGCTACTACGTTTTTTTTATCACAAACAAAAGAATATTTATCAACCCAAAAAGTTGCAGTTATTTCTTTCCCTTCATTATCGTAATCCCTTTAGCGGCATAGGGCTCCAGCATATCATCTGGCGCATCCGGTTCAGTGACTATGTACGTCAGGTCTGATATTGGCGCCACGGTATATGGCGCGCCTGTTCCCAATTTTTCCACCGTGGTTAAGGCGGCTACTTCTGCTGAGTTTTCCACCATCACACGTTTTATCAGTGACTCTTCGTAATCCGGTGTGCTCACGCCCAGTTCCGGATGCAGGCTGCATACTCCCAACATGCAAAGATCGGCATGAATGGCAGAAAAAGCTTCCACCGCAGCCGCACCTATGGTCACCAGAGAGGGTGAGAGGATATGTCCGCCAATCATAACGGTTTGCACGTCACGGTATTCCGCGAGGGCAATGGCGATCGGCGGGCTGTTGGTCACAATGGTGGCGTGCAACCCGATGGGAAGTTGGCGGGCAATTTCCAACGTGGTGGTGCCACCATCCAGAATGATCACCTGGCGGTTGCGAACCAGTGAGACGGCTGCTTTTGCGATGTTCACCTTCGCGTCACTGCTCATTAATTGGCGTTCACGGTAACTCACACCGGCCGGTGAGCGCAGGAGCGCGCCGCCATGCACCCGCTGGATCAGGCCGGCATCCGCCAGGTCGCGCAGATCACGGCGGATGGTATCTTCTGAAACAAAGATAGCCGCTGATAGATCCGCTGCTACGATCTTGCCATCGCGCCGCAAGGTTTCCATAATGATCTGCTGACGTTCTTCTTTCAGCATAATCCACTCCTATCAATTGCGTTAATATGCACGTTTGTACTTGACTTTGCGTTTATATGCATGTATTATCGTATTTATCCGCAAGATTGTCAACCGCGGGTTTCCGCGAATTGAATTGAAAGAGAAAGAATGAGAACTTCAAAGGCTACCATTATTTTATCGTGCATCGTTTTTATCGCGCTGGGTATTCTGACGGCTACCATCGGGCCTGTTTTACCCGATCTGGCAAAGAACACACTTTCCACGCTGGAAGCAGTAGGTTCAATCTTTACGGCGATATTCCTGGGAGCATTTCTGGCACAAATCGCGGCTGGAACCCTGGCAGACAGGTTCGGCCCGCGCCCGGTGTTGATTGTGGGAATTGTGATCATGAGCGTGGGGATGCTGGGCGTCACTTTCAGTAACAGTATTTTTCTGATGTTTGCCAGCGGGCTGCTGGCCGGGTTGGGGCATGGCGCAGTAGACATCAGTGTGAATTTGTTGGCCGCGCGTGTTTTTCAGGAACGCAGTACGGCCGCCGTCAACCTGGTCAATTTCTTTTTCGGGGTAGGGGCGGTAGCCGGGCCGGCTATGTCGAGCTTCACCATTAACCACTGGAACACGGGCATCCCTGTCATCTGGGTGGGGATTGGTGTGGTGCTGCTGTGCATCCCGTTCATTGGTTTCTTCATGCAGTCACCTGTCGATCGTGATGAGAAGTCGGCTGCAACATCATCCACCGTGCCATTTTATCGCTCACCGCTTTTGTGGATTGCAGGTATGATCCTTTTCCTGTATGTCGGTTCAGAAAACGGTATGGGAGGTTGGACAGGAACGTACCTTCAACAGTCCATTTCAATACCGGCAGATCAGGCTGCCCTGATCGTCTCCGGTTTCTGGATGACACTAACCCTGGGGCGGTTGATTGCCGCCTATCTGGGCACAATGTGGACGGCCGACCGGCTTATGGTCATCAGCCTGACAGGCGCGGTTGTCAGCGCGGTAATGCTTGCCCTGACAACAGGCAATATGGTGTTAACTGTCACCTCTGTTTTACTGACCGGTCTTTTCTTTGGCCCGATTTACCCGACAACATTCTCGATCAGCGCCTCCCTATTTAAGGAATCTACAGGAAAAGCAGCCGGATTAATTGTGGCGCTGGCCAGCCTCGGAGGAATGATCCTGCCACCATTGCAGGGAGTGGTCTTAACCCGGCTTGGAAACCAGGCCAGTGTTATCATGATCGCGGTTTTCTCTGCCGGTATGTTGGGTGTAAATTTCATTCGTGGAAGAGTGATTAGACGGACGGAAAATGCAGTTACTTCCGGAATTGGAAGTATGACTGTGAACAGTAAATAAAGGTAGCCTTCGGTATTTATGATACCGTTACTATTGGTCATGGTTTTCTCAGAGCCGATCACCGCCGTGAAAAAAAGAACCGGGTGCTGTTTCAACAGCACCCGGTTTGTTTGACTTTTATCGAACTAATCCAACGTTTCGCCCATGATCTCTTCAATCCGGTTCAGAATATCATCTGTCAACAGGGGGATCATCTCTGCCGCCCCAAGATTTTCATCCAATTGCTCCAGATGGGTGGCGCCGGTGATCACCGAGCTGACTTCCTTGCGCCGCAGAATCCATGCAATGGAAAGCTGGGTGATGGTCATGCCCAGCTCTTCCGCCAGGTCTGAAAGTTGACGTACCCTATCAATATTCTTCGGGGTGATGTGGTCCTGAATCCAGGCCATATCCGGCAAGGATGCCCGTGAACCTTCGGGTATGCCATCATTATATTTTCCGGTCAGGATGCCAAAAAATAGCGGGCTGTAGGTGGTCAGTCCGAGGCCGAAATCTTTGCATAATGACGATAATTCCCACTCAACCCGGCGGCGGTGGAAAAGGTTGTATTGGGGCTGTTCCATGGTTGGCGGGATCAACCAGTATTGCCGTGCCAGGCCATACGCTTGTGCTACCTGTCCGGCTTCCCATTCTGATGTTCCCCAATACAGCACCTTCCCGCGGTGGATCAGGTCATCCATGGTGCGCACGACTTCTTCAATCGGGGTATCGGGGTCAAACCGATGGCAGTAATACAAATCGATGTAATCCGTCCCCAATCTCTTCAATGACGCGTCTATTGATTCTGTGATGTGTTTTCGTGAAAGGCCGCG
The DNA here is from genome assembly GCA_964420535.1 of uncultured Leptolinea sp. GTDB lineage: Bacteria > Chloroflexota > Anaerolineae > Anaerolineales > Anaerolineaceae > Leptolinea. The sequence continues at coordinate 8,901 of CAYQTY010000072.1, forward strand.
CCCGTTGGGGCCGCTGGATGTAGGGTAGAAGACTTTCGAAGAGAGGACCAGATTTTCACGGGGCAGGGTTTTGATGGCTTTACCCATCACAATTTCCGCCTGACCGTTGGCATACACATCCGCGTTATCAAAGAAATTAACACCCTGGTCAAACGCCGCGTGAACCAGGTCAATGGCTGTCGATTCTTTAATTTGCGATCCAAACGTCACCCATGAGCCCAGTGATATTTCGCTGACTTTCAAACCGGAATGGCCCAATCTGCGATAATGCATCATTTTCTCCTTAGTAATTACGGTTCTTCATTGCCGGAACCGATTCCCAGCGGTTTCCATTTTTCTGAATCTTCCCGCAACCGGTGTTGGCTTCCACCCCGGTTGTGAAGACTGTCAAAACCATCCGGTTTGATGAACATATCGTCCGCGTCCAACAGCCCACTGACGCCATGCTGGCCTGGTTCGAGCCGCCTGGATTGACAGAACCGGCAGGTTTTTGGATCGTGCGGTTTGTAGTCAACCGGTTCTTCGTAGGTGGTTATGAAGCCTTCATAATTGCGAAGTACGATTTTGTGATCCGACATACTGATCATATAGCTCGGGCCAACGGGGATTTTGCCGCCGCCGCCGGGCGCGTCGACAACATATGTGGGTACAGCGTAACCGGAAGTGTGCCCGCGTAAAGCTTCCAGTATCTCGAATCCTTTGGCTACCGGTGTTCGGAAGTGCCCCGCTCCTTCCACCAGATCACACTGATACAGGTAATACGGGCGAACCCGGATGCGAACCAGATCCTGCACCAGCTTTTTCTGAATATGCGGGCAATCATTAACGCCTGCCAGCAAGACCGATTGGTTCCCCAATGGAATACCGGCGCGCGTTAGCTTATCGCACGCGTCCGCCAGCTCTGCTGTGATCTCGTTCGGGTGGTTGACGTGGATGTTCATCCATAATGGATGAAAGCGCTGCAGCATATCTGTTAATTCAGCGGTTACACGTTGGGGCATAAATACGGGAACGCGGCTGCCGATACGGATTACCTCTACATGAGGGATCTCACGTAATTTCATCAACAATTCTTCGAGTACTTTAGGCGCCAAAGTCAGAGGATCGCCGCCGGATAATAATACATCTCGGATCTGCGTGGTGTGGCGGATGTAATCCAATTGCGCTTCAAAATCTGAGCGCGAGAATGTAGCTGTTGGATCGCCAACGATCCGTGAGCGGGTGCAATACCGGCAATAAGACGCGCACTGGGTGGTCACCAGCATCAACACTCTGTCAGGGTAGCGGTGGACCAATCCCGGTACCGGTGAGTGGCGGTCTTCCGCCAGTGAGTCCTCCATCATTCCGGTAAACGGGAGGATTTCACCGGCTGTGGGGATCACCTGTTTGCGAATGGGGTCATCCGGGTCATCTGGATTTATAAGCGATGCAAAATACGGGGTGATTTCCACCCTGAAAAGGTGAGAGGCGGATAGCGCTTTTTTCTCGCTGTCTGTCAACGGAAAGACTTTTTCAAAATCCTCAATGGAATTTAGCCGGTGGCTTAATTGCCAGTGCCAGTCATTCCACTTTTCATTCGGGATATCAGTAAAAATTGGAGCCCTTCGGGAAGGGAACGATAATGGGGACATCAAATTTTCCTTTTATAAGTGACAAATTGCCCTAACGTTATTATATAAATATTGACCGGGCGGTCAAACCCGGCAGGAAAATCGCGGAGAGTCAGTTTGTTAATATTACTTAATACACTGTTAAACATTTATTAACATTAAGTATAATCACCATTTGTGTTAATCCGATATTTTTATTGTTCCAGGAGGTCACATTGAACTTCAGCTTTCTCCCCGCGGAAGTAAAATTTTACGATTATTTCCAGCAAGCCAGTGAAACCCTGCTGGAAGGCGCGCAAGCGCTTCAGTTTATGTTGGACCACATGGACCAGGCCGAAGAACTCGCGCTGAAGATATCGGATATTGAACATAAAGGGGATGGCATTGTTCACGAAGTTACCAATCTGCTGCCACGAACATTGATCACCCCCATTGATCCGGATGATATTCAGCGCCTTATCAATACCGTAGATGACGCGCTGGATTCTGTTAATGCAACAGCCCAGCGATTGCTGGTCTATAAAGTAAAGAAGCCCACGTCCACCGCACAGACGTTGTCACGTTTGACTGTGGAATGCTCGAAAGAGTTGAACAGTGCTTTCGCGATCATGAGTGATAAGAAGAACTATGCAAAGGTACGCGAACACATAGTCAAGATAAACACGCTGGAAAATGAAGGTGATATCGCCTATTATGCCGGTATGAAGGAATTGGTGGCTGATAAGGACGAAATCTTCAATTTCATCCGCTGGAAAGAAATATATGAGTTGTTAGAAGGAACTGCCGACCAGATCGAAGATACCGGTGATGTCATTCAAAAGGTGATCATCGCCAATGCCTGATCCTAACCTTATCCTGATCATCGTCATCATTGTGCTGGCGTTGGGGTTTGATTTTGTCAATGGTTTCCATGATGCGGCGAATTCCATTGCCACTGTGGTTTCCACCAGGGTTTTAACACCGCTCCAGGGTGTTGTCTGGGCGGCTGTTTTCAATTTCATTGCCGCGTTTACCTTTGGAACGGCAGTTGCCAAGACCATGGGATCTGGAATGATTGATGTAAACCAGGTGGACAACTATGTGATCTTTGCCGGACTTCTGGGAGCTATTGTGTGGGATTTGATCACCTGGCAAATAGGATTACCAACCAGTTCGTCACATGCCCTGATTGGCGGATATGCGGGAGCAGCTATATTGAAGGCTGGATTCGGTGTTCTGGTTCCCGGAGGTTGGATCAAAACGATTGCATTCATCCTTATCGCACCGCTTTTGGGATGGCTGTTGGGCTCGGTCAATATGGTTGCGCTTTACTGGATTTTTAGAAAGAAGAATCCAACGGATGTTGACCATCTCTTCCGCAAAGGGCAATTGTTTTCAGCTGGAATTTACAGCCTGGGGCATGGTACAAACGATGCACAAAAAACCATGGGGATTATTGCGGGTGTTCTCTTCACCGTGCCGGCGTACCGCTATTTAGTGGCTGATGCCGACGGTCAGTTGACAATTCCATTCTGGATCGTGATGATGGCACACGCAGCTATCGCCCTGGGGACACTCTCGGGCGGTTGGCGAATTGTTCATACCGTTGGAAGCAAGATCACCAAGCTTCAGCCTATTGGCGGTTTCGCTGCTGAAACCGCGGGCGCATTTACATTATTCATGTCATCCATTATGGGTATTCCGGTTTCCACCACACATACCATCACCGGAGCCATTGTTGGGGTGGGGGCGATTCGAAGCAAACGTGCAGTCCGCTGGTCGGTAGCGGGGCGCATTGTATGGGCATGGGTTCTCACCATTCCCGCTTCTGCCATTATCGCGATGGTAGCCTATGAAGGCATACTACTGATCAAGTCAATTTTCTAACCAAACCACTATCCTGTTTTTATATGTTTGACATTACGCCGGGATCTGAAATATTCCGGCATTTTAATACCGTCAGATAATTATCTTCTATTGACTGCATATTTTCGTTTCGCATGATACCGCATCCTATCCGTGACCTTCGGATACAGTACTTTTAATTGACATCGCCTGCCCATTGTGATATTATCCAACCCGGTATGAAAAACAACCTGTTCGCCCATCTGCAT
>CAYQTY010000073.1:0-298 GCA_964420535.1 uncultured Leptolinea sp.
CCACCGCCTTCAACGCTGACTTCGACGGCGACCAGATGGCTGTCCACGTGCCGCTTTCTGAGAAGGCAGTGAATGAAGCCCGTCGTTTGATGCTGGCTTCCCGCAACCTGCTGAAACCGGCTGACGGTGAACCGATCATCAGCCCGTCAAAAGACATGGTTCTGGGTGTGTACTACCTGACCACCAGCGACAAACTCACACACAAGGGCGACGGACATATCTTCGCCAATTGTGATGAGGTTGAACTGGCGTACGGCCTGGGTCACCTGGATATTCACTCCAACATCATCGTGCGTGC
>CAYQTY010000073.1:312-1596 GCA_964420535.1 uncultured Leptolinea sp.
AAACTGCCCGAATTGACCGAGCAGATGATCGAAACCACCACCGGCCGCGTGATTTTCAACCGCATCCTGCCCATGGATGTGCAGTTCGTCAATGAAGAGCTGGATAAGGGCGGCGTGAAAGACCTTATCGCCAAGATCTACGAAGAATGCGGACAGGAAGTCACCACAGATGTGGCTGACCGCATCAAAGATATTGGTTTCGAATACGCCATGCGCTCCGGTTCAACCATCGCGGTTTCGGATATCACTGTTCCGGAGTTGAAATACGAAATCCTGAACAAGTCTCAGAAGGATGTTGACAGCCTTCAGCGTGACTACCGCCGCGGTCTGCTTACCGAACAGGAACGCAATGACCGAACCATCGAAGTTTGGCAGCAAACCACCAAAGACGTGGCCGATGCCGTACGTAAAGCGATGGACCCGGTAGGCAACCTGTCTACCATGGCGAACTCCGGCGCCACCAAAGGTGGTTTCGGCCCTATTGCCCAGTTGGCCGGTATGCGCGGTTTGATGGCTGATCCGTCTGGCCGCATCATCCGCCTGCCGATCAAATCAAACTTCCGCGAAGGCCTTACCGCCCTCGAATACTTCATCTCCACCCATGGCGCCCGTAAAGGTCTGGCCGATACCGCTCTGCGTACCGCGGATGCCGGTTACCTGACCCGCCGTCTGGTTGACGTTGCGCAGGATATGATCGTCAACGAATATGACTGCGGCACCCACGACGGTATTATCATCCGCAAGAGTGACGATATCGCCGGCCAGTCTATGGGCACTCGCCTTTATGGACGAACCGTGGCTGAACGGGTGGTCGACCCGAAGACCGGCGAGATCCTTGTCAACCGCGATGAATTGATGGATCATGAAGCGATCATCAAGGTGGTAGACGCCGGCGTCGCCGAAGTAAAAGTCCGCTCTCCAATGACATGCGAACTCACCCACGGTATCTGCCAGAAGTGCTATGGCATGGATCTGGGCCGCGGCGCCATCGTTGAGCTGGGTTCCGCTGTCGGTATCGTTGCCGCGCAGTCCATTGGTGAGCCTGGCACACAGTTGACTTTGCGTACCTTCCATACCGGTGGTGTGGCTGCCGGTGGTGACATTACTACTGGTCTCCCCCGTGTGGAAGAGCTCTTTGAAGCCCGCCGCCTGCCGAAAGGTGAGGCAGTGGTCTGCCAGATCTCCGGCCTTGTCAAGATCATCCAGTCTGATAAGTACAGCGACCAGCGTGTGGTCCGCCTGGAAAACAGCCAGATGATCAGTGATGAATATGAAATTCCAGAA
>CAYQTY010000073.1:1654-4228 GCA_964420535.1 uncultured Leptolinea sp.
CCCGCATGGGTGAGGCTGAGATCAAAGCTGAACACGCCGGACGGATCCGCATTGAAGGCACCCGCGTAATCAACTCTTACGAGCAGCGTGAATCTGAGGAATACGAAATTCCGAGCACAGCCCGCCTGTTGGTCAAAGAAGGCGACCATATCAATGCCGGTGAACCTCTGACCGAAGGCTCCATGAACCCGCACATCATCCTGCGCATCAAAGGCCGCGATGAATGTATGAAGTACCTGCTGGTTGAAATCCAGAAAGTGTACCGTTCACAGGGTCAGAACATCAATGACAAACATTTTGAGGTCATCATCCGCAAGATGCTGGGCAAAGTTCAAGTCATCCGCCCGGGCGACTCGAAATACCTGCCACAGGATCTGGTTGACCGCCTTGAGATCTACAAAACCAACGAGAACATGCTGGCCAATGGCAAACAGACAGCGAAATTCGTTGAGATCCTGCTGGGTGTTACCAAAGCATCTCTGAGCACGGACTCCTGGTTGTCAGCTTCTTCCTTCCAGCACACCATCAAAGTGCTGGCCGGTGCCGCTATCGCCTCCACAGGCGATCCGCTGTACGGTCTGAAGGAGAATGTGATCATCGGCAAGCTCATCCCCGCCGGTACCGGTTTCATCCACGGCCGTTTCACAGAGGAACATGGATTGGCTGTTGCGCCTGAAGCTCCGGCTGAAGATCAACTGCCCACAGCTGAGTAAATTTAAATTACAACAAAAGCGGGTCCGGTGTATTGAAACCGGACCCGCTTTTTGATTATCTTTGATTTTCTGATTTTTAGCTAAGAGTCGTGAAATGGTACGAAATCAGGTCACCTTCCAACCCCAGGGAATCTTTTCCGCGGGTGGTTTTGGAGGAGATGGTATACGTCCAACTGATATTCCGGTTTTGATCCTTACCGGTCTGTGCCGTCAACGAGAAAACTGTTCCAGCGGGGTGTTTTTCGAAGAGCTCTTTATACCAGGTCAGGATAGCTTCGCGACCCTGTACCGTACGGGTTGAAGTAATGTGCACGGCGTTTTCGGTATACAATGCGATGACAGCCTGCGCATCACGCGAGTTTAGCGCGCTGATCCAGCGTTGTTCGATACCGGCAGGAGTAGAACCCGGATAAGGGAAAGCCGCGATTATGTTCCACAAAGCTGGAAGGCTCTTGCGGCAATAATCCCAACTGTAAAAATTCACCGCGGGGATATTCAACGATACGGCCGTTTTCAGAAATTCTGTGATATCTGCCGGGGTAGGCGCCCAACCGTTGTTCCCGTATGCTGACCCTGTCGCGATCACCGGTCTGGTGGGGGGTAGCGCTTGAAATTCCCGAAATGATTTGGTTAGTTGGGCGCCGGCATTGTGCGATTGTTCCCAGTAAACCTGCGGCATATTAAAATCTGATTTTTGCAGGAATGCACTCCATGGGAGTTCTTTATGGTATGAAGGGAACCGGAAGGAACTCAAAGCGGCAGGAATGGTGCCCAGGTAACCCCGCAGATCTGAAGCAAAACGCTGCGCCTTTACATCCATACCCGGCGCTTTGTATTCCCTCTCCGCGTCAATTACATAACCATCAAGGCCAAGGGCTCGTGCCCGGCGTCCACCGTTCCAGGCTTCACCGACAGGATCGTCACCATAGATATAATGCCATCCCCACGCCTGAATGCCCGCCGCGTGCAGAGCCTGAACAAGGGGTGGAACATAATCGGTTCCATTCGTTTTGTCCACGTTGGAGTGGTTCATACCGTCGGCGATCTTGATCAAAACGTGTGACAGTCCGGCGGCTTTGGCAGCCGTAGCGATGGCAGCCGGGGATCCCCCTTCGCATTCCTGTATCTTCCAGATGAAAAAACCTTTGCCTGTCAGCGCCATAGGAAGGGGTTACACCCTGGGTGACCCGTCAGGAAGCAGACTGCCTTCCAGTTCAAGTTGAGGAGCAATTACCCGCATGGCAAAAATCACATTATCTACATGCGGCCAGAGTTCCATGCCGAAGGCTTCTGTATTGGCGGCGATCTCTTCACGGTTAATAGCCGCCGCGAACGCGCGGTCTTTCCATTTCTTTTTGACAGAAGAAGCGGTGAGGTCATACAGTGACCGGGACGGGCGCACCAGCGCGACGGCTGTTACCAGTCCGGTCAGTTCGTCAACCGCAGCCAGGCATTTTTCCATGACCGAAATCCGTTCTACTTCCTCTCCGTGACTGAGGACTGCATGCACGATCTCTTCCGGAACATTCAATTCCCGTAAAATGGGCGCGCCGGCGGATGGATGCTCCTCGAGGGTGGGGTGGATTTCCCAGTCGAAATCATGGATCAAGCCCGCGATACCCCAGGTTTCCACATCTCCGTCCAGTTTATCCGCGTAATAACGCATGGCGGCTTCGACGGATAGCATGTGGTTGATCAGTCCGGAATTCTTGACATATCTGGTGACAATTTGAAAAGCTTCATCTCTTGTGGTCATGATGGATTTTCCTCATAGATCTGTTCCATGTTATCCCCGTCCGGCGGATAGATCGGCAACGGTTCACCCAGGATCGGCTCGGGATGGGCGACACGGCCGGCGCGG
>CAYQTY010000073.1:4238-12597 GCA_964420535.1 uncultured Leptolinea sp.
ATATCAATGAACGCTGTGAATGTAGCCGGGATTTCGCGGAGACGCCAGTAAATATATGTTGACCGAGTATAAGTCCGCCTGTCGGCACTGACCCCCACCGCTTTCAACCCCAAATTTTGACAGATGATTAACGCCCGGGGGAGATGGTAATCCTGTGTCACCAGAGTAGCTTCGGTGACGCCGAAGATGGCTTTGGCCCGGTAACAGGTATCGTATGTGCGGCGGCCGGCATAATCCAGCACTATGCCATCTTCGGGGATACCCAGTTGCATGGCATACTTCTTCATGGCGCCGGGTTCATTGTAGCTGAGGGTGCTGTTGTCACCGCTCATCAGCAATTTGTCAACTTTTCCGGCCTTGTACAATTCAGCGGCCGTTAATACTCTGTCGCGCAGTACAGGTGATGGTGACCCGTCACGATACAGGCCCGCGCCGAAAACAACGGCTGTTTTGCCCTGCGGCGCGACACCCAACGGGAACCGCTTCCCGAGTGATGAACCATACGCGATGATCACCGGGGCGAGAAAGATCACTAGCAGCGATAGGAGTATATACAAGAGTATCTTTCGGAATATTCTTTTCTTCACTGAGAAATAATTCTACCATGATGAAAACTTGAAGATACCTTGCAACCAACTGGTGGAAAAACCGTACAATACGTATAGAAAGGGATTACGACCTATGAAACCCAGTCAGTTTACCGGATTGATTCTGATCGTTTTGGTCTTGTTCCTGTTCATGGGAGCTGCGCTTTTTTACCTGATGACCAACCAGGTAAATCAGATTGAAGCACGAACATTGGGTTCGCTGCAACAGGCTAACCAGGATATTTCTACCCGTGTTGCCCGCTTCCTTGAACCTACACCGACCATCGTTCCGGATCCGGTTAGCATCATACATGAGATACGGTCACTGGCGCGGTTGGAGACCATTCAATACTCAGTGGAGAAGGTGATCACAGCCGATTCGGGGCGTGAAGATCTAAAAGCCCTGTTTGGTGACAAATTATTGTTTGTGGCACATGGTGACGTAACGGCCGGGATAAACCTGGAAATGCTGGGCTTAAATGATGTTCAACTGCAGGGAAAAGCAGTCACCATCAAATTACCTGAACCGGAGGTGCTTGTCTACCGGTTGGATAATCAGGCCTCGTATGTGTACGACCGTCAAACCGGTTTGCTGGTAAAACAGGATACCCAACTGGAGACGCTGGCCCGGCAGAAGGCCGAAGAAGAAATCTATAACGCGGCAATTGAAGATGGAATTTTGAACCAGGCGCGGATAAATGCCGAGAATTATTTAGACCGCCTGATCCGGTCTCTGGGATATGAGGATGTGGTTTTCCTGCACGGGAATGAACCTGTTGAATGAGCGCCGTCAGTAAGGCTGTGAGTACATATTTTATTCCCCGTCTGATTATGCTAGAATTACAATCCTATGGAAGATAACCACTTTTACCTTACTCATCCTCAACCATCTGTTGAGGTGTATTTGCCTGACGGCCGTGTGATCCGCGGCGACCGCGGAAGCGAGATCGTGCAATTTCTGCGGGTTTTACCCGAGTGGGATACTCCCCCCATAGTCGGGGCGATCATCAACGGGGAACTCAAAGAACTGACATACCCGATCAGTATCGATTCGCGGGTTAGGCCAATATCCATGTCAGACACGGACGGCGCGCGCATATACCGGCGATCGCTTACATTCCTTCTGGAAGCGGCATTTGAAGAGTTGTATGGCGATTATCTACTGACCATTGACCATTCTGTTTCCTCCGGCGGGTTTTTCTGTCAGGTGATCAAGGATGGCAAGGTTACTGAAGTAGACCTCACCCGGCTGGAAAGCCGGATGCGTAAGCTGGTGGACGACAATATTTCCTTTGAACGTGAGCAGGTGCCCCTGGAAGAAGCCATCCAATATTTCAGGGACCATGGGAATGAAGATAAAGTAAGGCTGTTGAAATACCGCCAGAAAGATACTCTGGTACTGTACAGTCTGGGTGTACATCGTGACTATCACCACGGCTATATGGTGCCTTCTACCGGGTATCTGCGATGGTTCGGTCTGACGGCATTTGGTGACGGGTTTGTGCTGCAATTCCCGCGGCGGCACGCCCCCAAAGAGCTGTCACCCATGTCGGCCTATCCTAAATTGTTGACTACTTTCCATCAGTATGGAAAATGGCTGAACCGGCTGGGAATTGAGTCACTTGGCGCATTGAATGACGCCATAAGCTCTGAACGGATCCGCGAGGTCATCCTGGTATCTGAGGCGCTTCATGAACAACAGATCGCGGATATCGCGGAATCAGTAGCCAACCAGTCTGCCAGTAAACGGATCGTCCTGATCGCTGGTCCGTCCTCTTCCGGCAAGACTACGTTTTCGAAACGCCTGAGTATTCAACTTCTGGCTCAGGGTGTCTTGCCATTTCCGGTTGAGATCGATAATTATTTTGTTGACCGGGATAAGACACCAAAAGATGAAAATGGCCAATATGATTTTGAGTCTGTTGGCGCTCTAAATACAGCCCTCTTCAGTGATCATCTGGGTAAGTTGGTTAACGGTCAGGAAATACAGATGCCCCGTTACAATTTTAAGACCGGGCTTTCTGAACCTGGAGATGTCGTGAAACTTCAGAAGGATCAGGTGATCGTTCTGGAGGGGATACACGGATTGAATCCCAACCTGATACCCGGCATTCGGCCTGACCAGACGTATCGGATCTATGTCTCATGCCTCACTCAGCTAAACCTGGACCTCCATAACCGGATTTCCACTACAGATACCCGCATGGTGCGTAGAATCGTCCGTGATGCCACTGAGCGCGGCTACAGCGCACAGCAGACCATTCAGCGGTGGGATTCTGTACGGCTGGGTGAGAAACGTCACATTTTCCCGTTTCAAGAAAATGCGGATGATATGTTCAATTCCGCGCTGGCGTATGAACTATCCGCCCTGAAACCACTGGCCGAACCGTTGCTGCGTCAGGTTCCTTTTGGTGTGCCGGAATATATAGAGGCCAAACGCCTGTTGGCTTTCCTTGACTGGTTCCTGCCCGTGGATTCAAGCCTTATTCCCGACAATTCCCTCCTCAGGGAATTTATTGGCGGATCAATTTTGAGGGATTTCAAACTATGGGAAAAACCCGGCAGCGGGTTGATGATCTATTAAAAACAAAATCGGCCGGGTTAAACCCGACCGATTTTTTACGTCAATAATCTGTTACTTTAGGTAAGTCTTCAAGACCCGCGCGAGCCGGCCAATACCTTCGTTGATCGTCTGCGGATTGGAGAAAGAGAAGTTCAGACGCATGGTGTTTTCACCGCCGCCCAGAGAATGGAAGGATCCGCCGGGAACATACGCCACATTTTCCTTCAACGCTTCGACCATCAGTTTCGCGGCATCATTGCCTTCCGGCAAGGTGACCCACAGGAACAGTCCGCCTTCAGGATGCGTCCATGAAATGGATTTGGGGCAATGCTCTTCAAGCGCATCCAGCATAACATCGCGGCGTTCGTGGTACACCTTGCGGATGACTTCGATGTGCTGGTTAATAAATCCATCTTTACCCACTTCGTAGGCAATGATCTGGTTGAATGTGGATGTGTTCAGGTCAACACCCTGTTTTGCCTGGGCAAGTTTTGAAATGGCTTCAACGGCGCCAATGGACCATGCCAGACGCAGTCCGGGAGCGAGAATCTTGGAGAACGTGCTGAGGTAGATCACATTACCGTTGTACTGGCCTTTGTTCTGACCGCGCATTTCCGAGTCGAGTTGCGCGATGGAAGGCAGATCAACGCCTTCATAGCGAAGGCGGCCGTATGGATCGTCTTCGATGACCGGTACACCATATTTGTCGGCCAGTTCCACAACTTTCTTGCGGCGGTCAAGGTTAAAGGAAATACCGGTCGGGTTCTGGAAGTTGGGGATAACATACAACAATTTCGGATGCTGCTTCAGTTTCTCTTCCAGGCTGTCAGGCAGGATACCGTGCTCATCAGACTTTACGGTTATGTAATCGCATTCATACGAATTCCAGGCCTGCAGCGCGCCAAGGTAGGTGGGATTTTCCACCAGAATTTTGTCGCCGGGATCGATAAAAACCTTGCCGATCAGGTCAAGCGCTTGCTGTGAGCCTGATGATACCAGGACGTTGTCAATATCACAGGATAGTCCGCGTTTTTTCGCGTCAGCCACGATCATTTCACGAAGGGGATTAAATCCTTCTGTCGTTCCGTATTGCAAAGCTTTTTCACTGTAATTTTTCAATACCCGGTCACAGGCTTCTGCCACGGCATTCACCGGGAATACTTCGGGGGCGGGCAGTCCGCCGCCGAAGGAAATGACTTCAGGTTTTTCCGTGAGTTTCAGTAATTCCCGGATGGCCGACGCCTTCATCCGGTTGGTGCGTTGCGCGTAATGACTATTCCAATTTGGTTCCATTTGTTCTCCTTTAGTGCGATGTTGATCAGGCTGTTAATTTGGGAAACCGGCTGACCACAAGGGCCGCCGATGGCAGGGCAACTTTATCCCCCGTCTTGATGTTCGCGATATTCTGTTCGCCCAGGCTGTGGGCGGACTGGTATACAAAGATGGGCGTGCCTTCAACCGCTGGTTTTAACTCAAGCAGCGCCTGACCAGTGAAGAAACCTTCACTGTCAACCGCGCAGCTGGTGACCTGGCCGATCACCCGGCCTTTTTTGTCTACAACCGGGTCACCATTGTGCGCCATGCGGATGCCTTTTTCCTGGAAGCGGAAACGGACGACCACACTACCGCGGTCTTTTTCTTTGCGGGCGTATTCTTCACGGCCGATGAACCACGGTTTGTACAGTTTGACATACGATCCAAACCCGGCTTCAGCAACGGAGAAATTATCATCTCCGCCCATTTCGTGGCCGTAGAGCGGCAGGCCGGCTTCCGTGCGCAGCGAGTCACGCGCGCCCAGGCCGCAGGGTTTGACACCCATCAATTGGCCGGCTTCGAGGATCTTGTTCCACAGGTCAACGGCTTTATCGGGGTGGACGAAGAGTTCAAAGGCCATCCGTTCGCCTGTATACCCGGTACGGGAGACTACCAGGTCAAATCCGCCAACTACGGCTTCACATAGCTCCGTGCGTTTAAGGGCTTTGATCTTTTTCTCGGTAGCTTTATCCACTCCCAGAATCAGCAGGATATCACGGGATTTCGGACCCTGCAGGGCTATATCCACACGCATATCTTTGCCTTCTTTGGGGTCGCGCAGGTTGCGCAGGGTGACGTTCCGGCCGATGATCTTCGCCCACGGACGGGCTGTATCGACCAGTACCTTGCCTTCACGAACGGCGTTCAGCCATGCCCAGTCTTTGTCATCATTTGAGGCGTTGACCACAACCAGATATTTATTCTCCGCGCGATGGTAGACAAGGGTATCGTCGATCACATTGGATTTGGGATCCAGGAAGTGGGTGTAGCAGGATTCTCCCACTGCCAGCGCGCTGATATCATTACCGCAAACAGAGTCGAGGAACAGGGCGGTATCGGGGCCTTCGGCCTGATACACACCCATGTGGGAGACGTCAAACAGACCGGCAGCCTGGCGGGTGGCCAGGTGTTCTTCCACCACGCCGCTGTACCATACGGGCATGTCCCAACCGGCAAACGGCACCATCTTGGCTCCCATCTTGCGGTGGGTTTCGTTCAGGGCCGTCTTCTTGACTGGCGCTTCAGCCGGTTCTTTCCAGGTGAATTCCGGCAGGGCGGTTCCGGATGTTTCCGGCAGGCCGGGCGCGTACGGTTTGGAAGCCCACACAGCTTCACCGGAAGCAGATTTGACCGGGTCTTTGGAAGAATAGCGGACGATCACCGGACCGGCGAAGCGGCGGGTGACATCTGCGTCAAAGGTGATATAGCCATCTGATAGCCCGCGTAGCCAGGCGGCAGCCAGTGGCGCTTCAGCAGATGGGATGCTTAACAGCAGATTTCTGGCGTCAACAAGCGTGATGACACCTTCCACCATTTTCTTGTCTGCTTTGAACTTGCAGGAGACGGATTGGCCAGGTTTCAGGGCATCGAGGTCGCTGGTAAATACAAAGTGGGCGAAGGTGAGCGCTTTTTCACCCACCAGATCCAGAGCCGACCAGCCGTCTTTGGAAGGGGCGGGATCATCAAGATAATAGAAGTGCGGGTAACCGGATTTCCCAACGTTCATATCCGCGCCGGCTTTGGCGGCCAGGTCACGAACGCGCATCTTGGCGTTTTCAAGGATATCAAAATCCACCTTGGCACGCGACTGTAAACCCTGGCGGGTTTCCACTGAGTAGGGAACACAGGCGTTCAGGACATCGGCCATAATATCCGCCACTTTGACCATGTCAGCTTCTTTGAGGCCGCGTTGGGTCATCCAGGGTGTGCCGTAGCGTACGCCGGTGGGATTGAAGGCTGATTTATCGCCGGGGATGGTATTGCGGTTGCAGACCAGGCCGGCAATATCGAGGATGCGGGCGGCCATATCACCGGAAAGGGTGGTGCCATCCGGCCCGACAATCGTTTTGCAGTCAATGTTGCCGAGGTGGGTATCTGTGCCTTTGAAGGGGATATGGAAACCGCGTTCCTGCAGTCGGGCCGTAAGCGCGACATTGTTCTTTAAAATTTGAGATTGCAGGTCTTTGAATTCTTTGGTTTTGGCCAGTTTGAAGGTTGTGGCCAGCGCTGCCATGGCATGCACATGCGGGCCTCCCTGTTCACCGGGGAAAACACCCTTGTCTATCTTTTTCGCGAGAGCAAGATCAGAAGTGAGGATACAGGCGCCGCGCGGACCGCAGAGGGTTTTGTGGGTGGTGAAGGTAATGATATGCGCGTAGCCAACAGGAGAGGCGATCACCCCGGCGGCCGTCATACCGGCGATATGCGAGATATCGGCTAACAGGTAGGCACCCACGCTATCGGCGATTCGGCGGTATTCGGCGTAATCAGGCACCCACGGGTAGGAGCTATAACCGGCGATGATGATCTTCGGTTTGCATTCCTGGGCGAGGGCAGCCAGAGCGCCGTAGTCAATTTTTTCTGTTGTCGGGTCAACGGCATAGTGGAATACTTTGTATAACTTGCCCGAACGGTTAGCGGAAGAACCGTGTGACAGGTGACCGCCGTGAAGCAGGTTCATGCCCAGGATGGTGTCACCGGGGTTGATCAGAGCAGTGTAGACGGCGTTATTGGCCGGTGCGCCGGAGAGCGCCTGAACATTGGCATACAGGTTGTCAGCGGAGACGCGTTCATTGGCAAACAATTCCGAGCAGCGGCGGCGTGCCAGGGCTTCGATGGCGTCGGCGTATTCAACGCCTTTGTAATAGCGGGGATCGGCATACCGGCGGTAATTTGCCAACCGCTCTTCATAGTCAAGGATTTCAGCTTCCTTCATCCAGCGGGTTTCTTCGTCAGGATATCCTTCCGCGTAGATGTTCTGGAATGATGAAGACAGCGCTTCCCGTACTGCCAGGGGTGCCGTGCTTTCACTGGGAATTAAAATTAATTTCCGGACCTGTCGCTCTGATTCAAGGTCTATAAGATGCTGAACATCATGATCAAGATCGGCCAGCGTTCCGCGAAACAAAAAATCACTCATGTCGTCTCCTTGCTTCATCTGATAATGGTCTCATTTGTCCATAGAATTTTTAAATACAACTCCCCCATCATTCAGTCTAATGACTGCAGGATGGGGGAGATAAATCCCTCACCAATTTGACAGGGACAGAGTAATAAATGAGATCTGTAAGTATTCATTCTTTATCCAATTTCGATTGTAAGTAATTGACGGGTTAAGGTCAAGAATAATCCATCCTGAATTTTATCAGGCCGCTTTCTGTATGATCCAATCCGAGATGGTTTTCAGCACGTTTTCTTTGAATGTTTCGTTGTGTAATTCGTGGTAACCATCATCCCATACTTTCAGGGTGGTATTGTGATCGGCTTTATTCCCAAATTCGATCACTGCCTGTGGGTCCACAAGTTGATCCGCGCTGCCTACCATTATCAACAGCGGGATGATCATTTCCTGAGCCATCCCGCTCACCAGTAAACCGTTTCGGATCAAATCCATGCCCATACGGGCGGAGATGTTGGGGTGGGTCAGCGGGTCAGCCTTATACGCGGTGATAACGTCTTTGTCGTGGGAGATAAATTCCAGAGGCAATCCATTATCCATTGTGAATCCTGGAGCGATTTTGTACAACATATTTCCTATAAGCGTTTTCCAGGCGGGGATCGGGTAACCCGGCTTCAAACCCGGGGATGTGCAGACCACCCCCTTGATGCTCTGTGGTTTTTTCAGGAAAGAATAATACAGTGTGATCATAGCGCCCAAACTGTGCCCATATAGAAA
>CAYQTY010000074.1:0-5773 GCA_964420535.1 uncultured Leptolinea sp.
TTCCCGCAAGTGCGCGAGAGTTTCCATGGCCAGTTCGAGGTTTTTCCGTTTCGTCACGCGAACCGGGGTTAAAAGCAACGGTGCCGCGTGGTACAGGTTCAGTTGAGTGGACAGTGAATGAACCTGTTTGTTCAATGCCAGAAACCCTTGCAGGTCTATACCGGCAGGGATGACCGTGATGGAATCCGGTGAGAGACGGGTAAGTGCTGAGTATTCCTTGCGGCGTTCATCAGAAACAACCACCTGCGTAACCCCGGGCCACGCCGTGCGTAGTAGATCCCACGGATAGCCATCATACAGTTCGGGTTGATAGCGCGGCGTCGTCCACGCCAGATCATGGTGCCATAAAATGACATGCGCGAAATCCGGTTTTCGCGAGAGATTAAACAAGGCCGTTGTAAGCGCCAGATTCTTGTTCAGCGAAGCCACATTGTGCACTATCAGAACATCCACGCCGGTCAGAGCACGGTCAAGATCATGCTCAATCTGGTCAACCAGAGGTTCAAAATCATCCGGCACTTCTCCGGAATCAAGAGCCGCCTTTACCTTAAGAACTCTGGGATGGCGTGAATCCAGCAGAGGTAAAATTTCGACCGGATAACGCGCATCGGTTGTTTGACCGCGGCCCGCAAATAATCGTACCGAATGCCCTGCGCTGCTGATGCATTGCGCGTGGCTCTGAACAGATTCCACTCCCCCAACGACCGGTGGTGCTGCATAGTGCATGATCCCAACATACATGCAATGCTCCTTTCCCTTGTCAACCATTATACCGGAAGCAAAATTTGAGTCAAACCGGCATTGAGACGTATGCTATAATTTTTCTTATTACTCAATTATTGAGTATTTAACTATGTCGCCCAGAAAAAAAGAAACGGTCTCTCCAATGGAATTCATCCTGCTTGGGTATATTTATGAAAATCCCATGCATGGGTATGACATATTCAAATTGCTCAGTCAGCCGGGGGGTATGTCTACAATCTGGCATATTAATCAGAGTAACCTGTATGCCATGCTGGACGGCCTTGAAAACAGAGGCTTCCTGATTTCTCATCTGTTACAAATTGGGAATTCCCCCACACGTAAGGAATACCATATCACGTCTATTGGAACTACCGTGTTTGAACAGTGGGTTCGTGAACCTGTCTTACACGGCCGCGAGATGCGCCAGGTGTTTCTGGCCAAATTATTCTTTGCCAAATCTATAAACCCCGAAATAGCCAAATCACTGGTTAGTAAGCAAATAAACATAACACGTCATTGGTTGGAAGAAATTGATTCAACCACGGGGGACCTCACTGTTGAAGATGAATACGACCGACTGGTATTCCAATCGCGCAAAAATCAAATCCTGGGATGGTTGGATTGGTTGAATGATTGTATGCAAAGTCACATAATCGGGCGCCGGCATTAACCAGGTCGAATTAATTGTAATTTCCAGTAACTGTGACATACATCCATAACTAGAGGTACATAATGAATATGAACCATCCCGACGTAAAGACAAGAAATGGCGTAAAAATTCTTCTGATTCTTGCTTTGGTGTTAATCCTCGGGATAGGTCTTTCATTGCTTATTGGACGGTACCCGTCTGTAAAATTTTTGACTCCAGCCGAGATCGCGGGTGATGAGCTGGGGAAAAAGCTGGTAATGAATCTGCGATTCCCCCGAATTTTGATCGCGGTTTTGCTGGGTATGTCGCTATCGGCGGCCGGCCTTGTTTTTCAGATGATCTTTGGCAATCCTCTGGTTGAACCCGGCTTTCTGGGTGTTTCGCAGGGAGCCTCATTTGGGGCTGCTTTCGCGATTATTTTTCTCAGCAACACAGCCTGGCTGATACAAACTTCCGCCGCGATCTTTGCCGTTCTTGGACTTGCCTTATCGTACTATCTCGCGCATCGTCTGAGGTATGGCGGGTGGGTACTCCGCTTAATCCTGGCCGGAATCGCCATTTCCGCTTTGTTTTCTTCCGGGGTGGGTTTGTTGAAATACATGGCGGATCCACTGACTCAGTTACCCGAAATCACGTTCTGGTTACTGGGGGGCCTCTCCAGCAGTACCTGGAACCAATTTTTCAGTATCCTCCCGGCAGTCACGGGCAGCCTTATAGTGTTAATTCTGCTGCGCTGGAGGTTGAACCTGCTGACTTTGAGTGACGCGGCTTCTTTTTCCATGGGCGCGTCTCCTAAAGTGGAACGCGGGATCATGCTGGGCGCGGCTGTGTTGGCGACGGCTTCCGTGATCTCGGTCAGCGGTATGGTGACGTGGGTCGGGCTGATCATCCCCCACATAGCGCGGCGCATTTTTGGCGCTGACGCCCGCCTTACGTTGCCGGCAACGCTTTTCCTGGGAGGTTTATTCACACTGGTCTGTGATGATCTTGCCCGTATTCTTTTACCGGGTGAAATACCTCTGGGTATCATCACCTCATTGTTGGGGGCGCTCAGTTTTATGCTGCTGTTATCCATGACCGGTGTGAGGAGCCAACGATGAGCGGCGCCATCCTTTCTCTCCGTAAGATCACCTACCGGTATGACGGTAACCGTCAGAATGCCCTGCATGAAATGAACCTGGATATCCGTGAAGGTTCGGTGACAGCCATATTGGGGCCTAACGGGGCGGGTAAGTCCACCCTGCTGCATGTGATGCTGGGATGGCTTTCTCCATTGGACGGTTCCATCTGGCTAAAAGGCCGGCATCTGAAAGAATATTCAAGGCGTGAAGCCGGGCAGATCATGTCGCTGGTACCGCAAATTGAAAACATGCCGTTTGATTATTCCATTCTGGAATATGTTCTTCTCGGGCGCACCCCGTATTTGAATCCGCTTGAATCGCCCCGCAAAGGCGACCTTGACATCGCGATGCACGCCATCGATCTGGCCGGATTGGGCGGCATGGCCGGCCGGCCGGTCACTTCTTTAAGCGGCGGGGAACGTCAACTGGTATTACTCGCGAGGGCGTTAACCCAACAGCCGGAGATGATCCTGCTGGATGAACCTACGTCACATCTTGACCTTGCAAACAAAGCCCGTTTAATGACGATTTTGCGGGAATTGAACAGGGGTGGTTCAACCATTCTGTTAACCACACATGAGCCGGAAGCGGCTGCCGCGGTTTCGACGGATGTCATTTTGATGCGCTCCGGACAGGTGGTCACCAGTGGATCCCTGCAAGACATCTTCACCGCCGAAAATTTGACCGATACCTATGGCGTTCCTGTGCGGATCATAGAGGTGGAAGGCCAGAGAATCGCTCTATGGACCTAGGTATTGAAACGCTGCCGGAGGGGATCACCATTTTCACCGGCGGCCGAAGGGCGGGAAAGACGCGCGCCTGTCAGCGGTTGGTGGAGCAGGCGCGGCAAAAGGGATGGAAGATTGACGGGGTGTTATGCCCTGCCGTCTTTGAAAACGGTGTAAAGACCGCCATTGATATGCTGGAATTGAGGACGGGGAAATTGCAGCACCTTGCCCGCCACGAAAACAGGCAAACCGGTTTTGAGGTTACCGATCACTGGAATTTTGATGCCGACGTATTGGATGAGGGAAATGAGATCCTGGGATCTGCCGGTCAATGTGACCTGCTGATCGTGGATGAACTGGGTCCGCTTGAGTTTACCCGCGGGGAGGGCTGGGTGAAGGCGTTTGAAACATTGCGCCGGGGGGAGTATAGGCGGGCTGTGGTAGTCATACGCCCGGAATTATTGGATGAGGCTCGAAATCTGTGGCCTTCCGCGGGGATTATAAATCTGGATTCCTGAAGAAAGAATGTTAGTTTCTGCGTGGTAGAATCGGGATGCAGGGTTCTTTTTTACTAATCAGGAGGAAGTTATGGAACAGCAAGTAGCCACCTTTGCCGTCAAGAAGGGACTGGCTCAAATGTTAAAAGGCGGCGTGATCATGGATGTGGTCACTCCCGATCACGCAAAGATCGCCGAAGATGCCGGCGCCTGCGCAGTAATGGCATTGGAACGGGTTCCCGCGGATATCCGCGCCACCGGCGGTGTTGCCCGTATGAGCGACCCCGAAGTCATTATTCGCATTAAGGATGCAGTCAGTATTCCGGTCATGGCCAAGTGCCGAATCGGTCATTTTGTGGAAGCCCAGATCCTTGAGTCACTGGGTATCGATTATATTGACGAGTCCGAAGTACTTACTCCGGCGGACGAAGCCTTCCATGTTAACAAACACGTATTCAAAGTTCCTTTTGTTTGCGGCTGCCGCAACCTGGGTGAAGCCCTCCGCCGTGTGGGCGAAGGCGCTGCCATGATCCGCACCAAGGGCGAAGCCGGCACCGGTGACGTGGTGGAAGCTGTGCGCCATGCCCGCCAGGTATTGGGCGATATCCGCCGCCTGCAGAACATGCCGGAAGAAGAAGTGATGACCTTTGCCAAAGAACTGGGCGCTCCCTATGAACTGCTTATGGAAACCCGCACACTGGGCCGCCTGCCCGTGGTCAACTTCGCGGCTGGCGGTATAGCCACCCCCGCGGATGCCGCGCTGATGATGCAGCTTGGTGTTGATGGCGTTTTCGTTGGTTCCGGTATCTTTAAATCCGGCGACCCGGCCAAACGCGCCGCGGCTATCGTCAAAGCGACCACCCACTACAATGATCCAAATATCCTGGCTGAAGTCAGCCGCAACCTGGGCGAACCCATGGTTGGCATATCAGTTTCTTCCATACCTGAACCAGAATTGATCGCCGGAAGAGGTTGGTAATTCATATATGAAAATTGGTGTACTGGCGCTGCAGGGTGATTTTGCCGAACACCAGACAACGCTGCAAAAACTGGGAATTGATTCCATCCAGGTCCGCCTTCCGGGTGACCTGGATGGTTTGAATGGACTCATCATCCCCGGCGGCGAATCGACGACCATCGGCAAGCTGGCTGTAGCGTTCAATTTGATGGAACCGCTGAAGGAATTCGCGAAAGATCATGCCATCTGGGGCACCTGCGCCGGAGCAATCTTCCTTTCAAAAGACGCGCGCCGCCCACAGCCGCTTATGGGTGTGATGGATATTGTGGTTGAGCGTAACGCGTTCGGCAGTCAGGTGGACAGCTTTGAGATCGACCTGGATATCCCGGCTTTAAAAATGGTTGACCCCGAAGGTCTTCCGTATCACGCGGTATTCATTCGTGCCCCGCTTATTCAGGAGGCGCATGCTCCGGCGGAAGTGCTATGTAAACTACCGGAGCACAGTATCAAAGGCGGAGGCTGTATTGTGGCCGCCCGGCAGGGACGTCTGCTGGCAACATCATTTCATCCCGAGTTGACAGAAGATGATCGTTTTCACCGTTACTTTGTGGAGTTGGCAAAATAACCGTTCGCGCGTTGGCCTGGTTTGATATTCCTGCCCTGTACCGTTACCGGCGACAGGTGCTGGGTCTTGACAGCGCGTTAATGCTGACAAGAGGCAATCCGCTGGGGCTGGCTGCATTATTTGCGCAGCTTCATGCCAACCGGGGAACATACACAAACGTTTCCCCATCCTCAGATGGAACACCACCGCTCTTCGGTCAGGTGAATTTTCAGCAGGGAGAACGGTCTGCCAGGGTGGCATTCATCGCGCCCGAAACCGAGTCGATTCTGCCTACGTTAACATTGCTTCTTGAAGACCTGGCCAGGCAATCCGGTGAATGGGGCGCTTATCATCTACTGGCAGAGATGGATGAGACCAGCCCGGCATTTGAATCCTTCCGGCGTGCCGGTTTTAGTGTGTTCGCCTGGCAGCGTATCTGGAAGCTGCCTGCTGTGGAAAGTGGTTTTCCCGC
>CAYQTY010000074.1:5794-12452 GCA_964420535.1 uncultured Leptolinea sp.
ATCAGGAGCGCAGCATACGGTCTCTGTTCCAGGCTCTGTTGCCGCCGCTCGTTTTGTCGGCAGAACCCATTCCGGTACATTCCTTCCAGGGACTGGCCTGCCAGCAGGACGGCGAAGTGACCGCCTACACTGATGTGGAATTCGGTCCGAGCGGCATTTACCTGCGCCCGATCTTCCACCCTGACGCGGTGGACGTGGATTGTCTGATCCGGGAACTGGCTGGTGTTTTGCCTAATCAGAGCAACCGTCCGGTATATATGGCTGTACGCTCTTACCAGTCGTGGCTGGAGAATGGCCTTCAGAAGCTCGGTGCGGAGGCAGCGCCCCGACAGGCATTGCTGGTCAAACACCTGATTGCCCGCCAGCGCAGCCCCATTCTGGAACGCGGTCTGCAGGCATTGGAACAACGCCGGGCGGAGCCATCCTCCCCCATGGCACGCGCGGACGGTAGTCCCCTTCAGGGGAAAAGCTGATCCGGTTATCCTTTCCATGAAAAACTGTTAACCAAATGTTTATTTGCATTTGAACGGTACATGGTCTATTCTATATATAAGCTATGACACAACGACGAATAACTGACGATTTACACAAACTATTAGAAGTTTTACCTCCGGCTGTGGCCGATGCCGTCATCCGGGCGAATAATATTGACAGCCTGATCGAGATCATTATTGACCTTGGGCGCGTTCCCAAAGCCCGTTTTGTTAACAATGAGGTAGAGCTTTCGCAACGCGAGGTCACCCACCAGGATATTGCTTATGTGGTGGAGCGAATCGGCGAGTTTGACGCCGACAACCGCGCCGGCCTTGAGCGCACACTTCATCGCATATCCGCATTCCGCAACCGCCGCGGTCATATTGTGGGCCTAACCTGTCGAGTCGGACGTGCCGTATATGGCACGATCGATATCATCCAGGACCTGGTCAAATCAGGCAAAAGCATCCTCATCCTCGGGCGGCCGGGCATCGGCAAGACGACCATGCTGCGCGAAGCCGCGCGTATCCTGGCGGATGAGAAACGCGTGATCATTGTGGATACCTCGAATGAGATTGGCGGCGATGGTGACGTGCCCCATCCGGCTGTGGGTAAAGCCCGGCGCATGCAGGTGCCAACCCCGTCACTCCAACATGAAGTGATGATCGAAGCGGTGGAAAACCACAACCCCGAAGTCATTGTGATCGATGAGATCGGGCGTGAACTTGAAGCCATGGCCGCCCGCACCATCGCGGAACGCGGCGTGCAGCTTATTGGCACCGCTCATGGCAAGTCACTGGAAAACCTGCTCTTAAACCCAACCCTTTCCGACCTGATCGGGGGCATCGAATCTGTCACATTATCAGATGAAGAAGCCCGCCGGCGCGGAACGCAAAAAACCGTGCTTGAAAGGCGCGCCCCACCCACCTTTGACGTATTGATAGAAATGATCGAGCGTGACAAAGTGGCCGTGCACCCGGATGTGGCAATGGCTGTGGATACGTTGGTACGCGGAACCACGCCCATGCCCGAGATCCGCTCGATGGGTGATGATGACCAGATTGTCATTGAAAAACCTGCCCCGCCGCCTCCTTCCCGCCCTACCCCCAACCAGGGTTTCCGGCGCGGCTCAACAGAATTGCCCACCCAGCCCGGTATGTCAACCCGCCGGGGCGGGCGATACCAGAGTGTGGTGGATACCTCTTCATTTGAAATGTCTTCTGAAGAGCCGTTGGAAGTTATTTCACCGTATGACGGCAAACCGGTACGGCTGTATCCGTACGGGGTGGCCCGCAACCGGCTGATACAGGCTTCCCGACGGTTGGGTGTGCCCGTGATCGTGGTCAAAAATCTGGAAGAAGCCGAAGCCATCATGACGCTGCGCGCGTATTACCGAAACCGCCAGCAGACTATTCTGGAAGCGGAAGAACGCGGCCTGCCCATCTATGTGCTGAGGGCGAACACCATTAACCAGATCGAACAATCGCTGGCCGACATGTTCAACCTGAGCGTGGAAGGCCCCACTCCCAACGAATGGCAGGATTACACCAATGTGACCCGCGCTGCCATCGAGGCTGTGATGAACGGCAGCAAGTTCATTGACCTCCCCCCGGCTTCGGCTCCCATCCGCCGCCTGCAGCATGAGATGGCGCGGCAGTCACAACTGGTTTCCCATTCCTACGGGAAAGAACCCAACCGCTACGTTCGGATCTTCCGCGAATGACCGGCCTGTTCATCACGTTTGAAGGGCCGGATGGATGCGGTAAATCCACCCAGATTGCCCCCCTGGCAGACTACCTGCGCTCCAAAGGGCGCGCGGTTTACACCACCCGGGAACCGGGCGGCACGGAGATCAGCGATCAGGTGCGGCAGATCATCATGGCCATGAAGAACACCTCCATGCACCCGCGCACCGAACTGCTGCTGTTCCTTTCGGCGCGCGCGCAACTGGTGGAAGAAGTCATCCGTCCGCGGCTGGCAGCCGGCGAGATCGTCATCTCAGACCGCTATGCCGATTCCACCCTGGCATACCAAGGGTATGGTCACGGCGTTGACCGTGACGTCATCCGCAATCTGCTGGCGTTTGCCACTGGCGGGCTGAAACCCGACCTTACTCTGCTGTTGGACGTGGATGCCGAAACCGGCTTGCGCAGGCGGCAGACCGGCGGCGGAGAGTGGAACCGGCTGGACGCATACCAACTTGAATTTCACCGTCGCGTTCGCGATGGCTACCATGAACTGGCCTCGCTTGAACCGTCACGCTGGGTGACGGTAGACGCGGCGCAAACCCCCGAAATGGTACAATTGGCCATTCGCGGCATCGTGAATACCCGAACCGGCTTCTGATTTATCCGGTATTACAAAGAAAAATATCGGTTCCCATCTAAAGCGGTAATCTCAGAGGGGTTCCTGACTGTGGTCTATTATGGAAACAAAATCTAATATACATTGGCCTTCGATTGGTATGCTGGTTTTGAGCGGAGGTGGTATTTTACTTTCAGCTCTCACGGGCAGTATCTTTCTATTCATAGGGGTTTTCAGTTTCATTCAAGATCCTTCTGAAATTGAACAATTCCAGGGAATGATAAATCTGGTTGTTATCTCTTCACTGGTCGCGTTGGTTCTATTGCCTTCCGCGATACTGGCGGTTATCCGGTTGATGGGGAAACCCGTTCCGCAGTGGCGTCTGGCAAATGAGAGTACCTGGGCAAACATTGGAATGGCACTCGTGCCCGTGTTGATCGTCGCCGGTATTTTCGTTAGCATGAACCGTTATATTTCCTTTGTTTTGTTACCTCTTTTGCAGCTCGGGATTGTGGTTTTACCATTGATCTGGCTGCTGGTTACTGGCAGGCGAAACCTATCATTGACTTCGAGTCAACATAATTGGGGGTTGGCTACATTCAGCCTGACGGTTACTGTGCCGTTGATCATTTTTGTAGAAGCCATTATCGTACTGGTTCTGGTTATTGCCGGGGTGATGTACCTGCAAACCTCGAATCCAGAACTGACGCAGGAGTTTTCGGTCACTTTGGACCGGTTGATGAATTCCGGTGGCGATAACGAAGCCGTGCTGCGTATCATCCGTCCGTATATTACTCATCCAACTGTGATGTATTCCATTTTCGCCGTCATGGCCGGCTTTATTCCCCTTTTGGAAGAATTGCTAAAACCGCTGGCGTTATGGTTTTTTGCCGGCCGTCCTCTCACCCCGAAGGAAGGATTGCTGGGAGGAATGATCTGCGGCGCGGCATTTGCCCTTTTTGAGAGCCTGGGTTCTCTGGTGAGCATAGAGGCCGTTTCGTGGGCTTCTGTTGCCATAGGCCGTATCGGGACGGGTATCCTGCACGTCACCGCCTCCGGGTTGGTAGGCTGGGGCATGGCCAAAGCCTGGTCTGAAGGGCGTATCGGATTGCTGGCTGGAGCGTACCTGGCCGCTTTTGGAATGCATGCCCTGTGGAATCTTTCGGCTCTGATGACTGGTTTTCGTGAGCTGGCTCAAGCGTCACCGGTCATGGTCAATTCTTTGAATGGAATTGTTCAGGCTTCACCGTTTGTTCTGGTGATGTTGGCCTGTTTTATGGTGTCAATACTTTTGAAAGCCAATATCGCGATGCAAAAGGCCGAATTGCCTGTAAATGATTAGATTTTGATAAGGAATCGGGCTTTTTCCGCGAGAATTTTCGCGGGTTGTGGTACGATTCGGCGAAAGGAACAATGTTAGATGGAATTTATTACGTTAGCGTTTGACTTCTTGTTGCATATTGACCGGTATCTTAGCGTCATCATTCAGGATTTTGGCGCCTGGTCATACCTGATCCTGTTTGTGGTGATCTTCATTGAGACCGGCCTGGTAGTCACCCCGTTTCTTCCGGGTGATTCCCTGTTGTTTGCCGCCGGCGCGTTTGCCGCGCTCGGAGCCTTCAACCCGGTGCTTCTCTTTGTTTTGATGGCTATCGCGGCAATCGCCGGAGATACTCTAAACTACTGGATCGGTCACAAGATCGGCCCCAGGGTCTTTTCTGGTGAAGTCCGTTTCCTGAAAAAAGAATATCTCGATAAAACCCAGGCGTTTTATGACAAACACGGCGGCAAGACGATCTTCCTTGCCCGGTTTATTCCCATCATCCGCACCTTTGCGCCGTTCGTGGCCGGTGTGGGACAGATGCGGTACGGCTATTTCATCTCCTACAACATCATTGGCGGCATCGTTTGGACAGGCGTTTGTACCTTTGCCGGATACTTCTTCGGCAATCTACCGTTTGTTAAAGACAATTTCTCCCTGGTGATTGTGGCTATTGTGATCATTTCTGTTTTGCCGGCTGTTTGGGAAGTCGCTAAAGCCAAACTGGATGAAAAAAAAGCCGCGAAACCCGTTGAGTTGACAGGGGAATGAGGAATCCATTTCTTCGTTCTCTGATCCAGACATGTATCGGGTCATTGACCCGCACTACATACCTGCAAACTGAAAACCTGCCGCCTTCGGGCGGCATTATTCTTGCCACCAACCATAACAGCCGGGTGGATTCCGCCCTGTTGCTTTCCAACCCGGTGCGTCAGGATATTACCGCGCTGGTGGCCAAAGAATACCGTGACAGCCTGTTCTTCCGTTTCATTGTTCAGGCGGCAGACGTCATCTGGATTGACCGGTCCAAAGCGGATTTCGCCGCTTTCCGGGTAGCTGTAGAGAAGATCAAAGAAGGACGTGTGCTTGGCATCGCGCCGGAGGGCACCCGCAGCCGGATCGGTCAGTTGCTGGAAGGCAAACCGGGAATTCAGTTGTTGACCTCCCGGGCGGATGTCCCCATTGTGCCTGTTGGGATCATTGGCAGCGAAGACATGATGCAAAAGATGCGTGCTTTCAAGAAACCGGAAACCATTGTGCGCTTCGGTAAAGCCTTCACCCTGCCACCGCTGCCCCGTGAAAACCGTGACGAAGCCGTTCAGCAAAACACCACCGAAGTGATGTGTCAGATCGCCGCGCTGCTGCCGGAACGGTACCGGGGGTTTTATAAAGATTTTCCGCGTGTGCAGGAGATCATCAAAGAGAACGGGTACGCAGAACTGGAGTAATGTTCAGCCAATAATTTGTTGCGCTTTACCTGAAATAGTCAAATCTGATTAACCGGATAAACATACAGGGGTGTAAATACAAAGCATGAAATATTTGGACATCTGAAGTACATAACCCCGCATAAGTACACATAAACACGATACACTATCATAAGTAAGGCAGTATCTTTTCAAAAAAACCTTAAGTGGATCACTAGATCAATGATTAGACGAATGCGCGTTCTTGCATGCCTTTTCCTGCTTTTAGTAGGTGTTTCTGCCTGCCAGACCGGAATCACGCAGGCCGCTGTGCCGTTGCCCACACCCACTGTTCAAGGAATTGCTTCTCCCACAGTGGAGAGGGAATCCATCAGGACCTTCTTTACCGATCCATCTATAAGCGGGAATGCCTCACCCGGTAAAGTGATCATCCAGGCTCTAATTGCCGATATCCATGCTGCCACGGAATCTGTTGACGTGGCTATGTATAACTTCACTCTGAAAGACGTCAGTGAAGCCCTGATCAAAGCGTCGCAGCGCGGCTTGGCGGTGCGGGTTGTGGTGGATAGCGATGCCCTGCAAAAACTTGACCTGAGCCGCATGAAACAGGCGGGTATTTATGTAATGGGTGACCGGCGTGAGAGCTTGATGCACAATAAGTATGTCATTATTGACGGCCGTATATTGTGGACAGGCAGTTTGAATCTTTCAGCCAGCGGATCGCAAAATGATGAAAATGTTATGGTTCGTGTGGAATCAAAAGATCTGGCCGGTAATTACCTGATCAAATTCAATGAAATGGCTTCAGAAGACAGGTTCGGGCCCGACAGCCGGCCCATGACTGAAGCTACCCGCTTTGACCTGGCCGGCATGCCTGTGGAAAATTACTTTTCACCGGAAGACAGGATAGATACACGCCTGGTCGGCCTGGTGAATAACGCGGAGAAATCGGTGCATGTTCTGGCGTATTCCTTCACACAGGACAAACTGGCCAACGCGCTGATCAAAGCGGAAAAGAATGGCGTGGAAGTAAAAGGTGTGTTTGACCGCGAATCCAGTGAAGAAAACACCGGCGCGGATTTCTACACACTGGAAAAAGCCGGTCTGGATGTGCATCTGGACGGGGAACCGG
>CAYQTY010000075.1:0-3065 GCA_964420535.1 uncultured Leptolinea sp.
TAAAGCCAAATCAAAGCAGTTAAGCGGCTCACCCCGGCAATTGATTAAGCAAAAATACCTGGTCGGGTAATACATATATTGAGGTAAATGCTCTATGATTACGACCTTTACGTCCATGAAGGGCGGAACTGGGAAAACTACAATCACCGGTTTGATGGCTAGTTACCTGACTCAGTTCTACAAAAAACGCATCATTATTGTGGATATCGATCCGCAGGGCGGCAGCACTACGCTATTCTGTGGGTCAGAAGCCCGCACAACCATTGACGGCAAAGGTGGACCTACGGTATTTACTGTTTTAGAAACCGTTCGCGAAGGCGGCGATACCCGTTCGGTGGTTCAGAAGTCACTGATGCGATCTAAATATAATGAGAATGTCTTTGTCATTCCTGCTGACTACCGGGTGACAAGCCTGCTCAGTATGGGCGAGTCGCCGGATATTCTGAAATACGCCCTGGAAGAAGCCTCATTCTCGGATGACCTGATCGTTCTGGTGGATACCGGAACCGCGCCTTTTCTGGTTTCCATGGCCATTTCGGCTGCCACAGATAAGGTCTTTGTCCCCCTGATGCTTTCCATGCAGAACCGCAAACCCACGGCCGATACCATTCAACTGGTGTTGCGGCAGCGCAAACAACTGGCTGGAATCGTTCCGGTGGGTATTGGCAATGCCAAATGGGAAGAAGCCACCATGGAAAGTTGGAATGAAAGCCTGAAGAATAATCCTCTTCTGAATAATGCCAAAATTCTTTCCGGCATTCCGTATTCGAAAACCCTTGTACGCAGCGAGTGGGTTGACCAAACCTTCCCCGATAGATTAACTCCGGTGTTCTCAGAACTCTGCACGGTTCTGCTGAACGGGCATTCTCAAGCCTCCAATAACTAACATGAAAGCGATCGGAAAATTTCTCCGATCGCTTTTTCTTTTCTCTTATACTCAGGCGATTTTTCTGGCTTCCAGATAAAAACGCTTTTCATGGGCTTCACCCATGGAAAAGGTTTTACGGGGGAGGGCGCCATCAAGAATGACGGTGCGGAAGAGCTCGTCTTTTGACATAGCCGGCAGATAAAAACCGGCGTTGCCCGGTTTGGATGATAGATCAGCCAGAACATCATCACCATGGACATAATCGATCGTCACGGTTGACGCGGCCTGCAGCCATTTGTCCAGAAAAGCCTGAAGCGTTCCTACCGGCAGGTTGGAATCAGGTTGCAACACTTCGGCAACCAGGATGCCGCCGGGCGTCAACATACCGAAACGCTGCGAGAAACCGGTGTGACAGCGAACTTTTTCGACCATGTTGTCGAAGGTATCCGCCGTTTCAATTTTGAGACGCGCTCCATAAAAGGTGCGCATCCCTGCAAGGATCGCTTCCGGGTTGGCCCCGGTCAACTCACGGTGAATGGGTTCAAACACCAGTGACGGATCGTGCAGGTTCTCCAGTTCCACCAGGGCGTAGCGGGAGGGGTGGTCCATGCCCAACCGGGCCTTGTTCATCTCCCAGACGGATTTCGCTGTAGCCAGGGAGTGGTTGCCGTCACCGACCGCGTAGAGTAGTACGCTTTTTTCGGGACCTACCCGGTATTTTTTCTGGAACGTGCCCGGATCGCCCAGTTTTTCCAACGCGGCGATCATGGTTTTTTCCACACCGGAGTCCGTTACTTTCCAACCTTTGATGTGCCCGCTTCCCAGCATAAGTTCAAAATCGTACTGAGGCTGGTTTTTTTGAACTGATTCCAGTACCGGTTCGATCACGGTTTTGTGCGGATCATCCACCAGTACCAGAATGTGGGGGAGTTCCAGGGTGGCATTTTTGCGTATCTTGATCCGCGGCGGAAGCCGGTCAAGTATCGTACCTTCGGTCGCGCGGATCAGCGATTGGGAGCCGCGGTTGAAATCGTACTTTTCCAGATCGAGTGCGAGCATAATACCTTGGCGTACAGAAGACCCGACCTGGCGCTCAACCGCGACAAGCCCTTCAAAGGCGCTCAAAAGACCCTGATCCAGGTACGAAACCATGGTCAGGTTGGTTGCCTGTACATGAGTTTCTTCGTCACTTTTTCCCAGAAAAACTTCAGGGAGGATCAAATTCAAAGTAGATGGCGAGCCGCCAACGATTTGTTTTACTTTTTCCCAGTATTCGGGTTGAGATGTGAATTGATCGCAGGCGATGACAGCCCATTTCGGCATGTCAATACCCCGGCCGGGCAGTAGAATGTCAGCAACTTGCAGGCCAACCGACGGATACACACGCATTAAAGCCTCCAGGAAATTCAGGAATACCTGGATTGTAACAAATTTACATTCCAGCCATAAAAGCGATTCCCACAGTTCCCGGTCCAGTATGTGTACCCAAAACCGGGCTGACCTCGGCGACCATGGTTTCGCTGACTTCTGTTATGCTGAATTTACTCTTCACCTTTTCCAACAGGTTGGCCGCATTTTCAGGGTCATTCGCGTGAATGGCGGCGAGGCGGATGGGAGACCGTGAATCAATCCGGCGTACCGTGAGCTCAACCAGGCGGTCAACAGCTTTATTAATGGAACGGACCCGTTCAACGGCTTCGATACGGCCTTCGCGGACTTCCAGGATGGGCTTTAGATCCAACGCTGTGCCAAGGAACCGGGCGGCTCCGCCGATGCGTCCACCACGGTGCAGGAATTCGAGCGTGGATGCCATGAAAAGGACGCCGGTGTGTTCGCGGGCTTTTTTCGCCACAGCAAGGCATTCGTCCATTGACGCGCCTAAAGATGCCGCTCGTGCGACTGCCAGAACCTGAAAACCCATAGCCATGGCTGTGGTAGCGGAATCAAATAATTCAATGCGGGCGCCTGGGAACTGATGTTTTGCCTGGGTGGCGGAATCCAGTGTGCCGCTTAATTTTTGTGATATGTGAATACTGATGATCTCATAATCTTGACGAACCAGATCTTCATAGACGGTCATGAAATTGGCCGGAGTCACCTGAGAGGTAGACGGCATGGTGTTTGAATGGCTTAACCTGTCATAGAATTCGGTGGGTTTAATGTCGATTCCGTCCAGGTAACATTTCTCATCCCAGAT
>CAYQTY010000075.1:3092-4823 GCA_964420535.1 uncultured Leptolinea sp.
CTGAAGGGGGGCGACAAAAACCGGGTAATTCTTAAGCAATTCCGTAGGAATAGTAGCCGTGCTATCGGTAACAATGGCAATTTTCGACATCTTGATCTCCTTATAAACCCCTGAGTGTTCAGGGTAATAATTCTCTACCTTTCATAACCCCGGGCTGATCAATTCGTTACTATTTTTGTGGAGATTAAAATCATCATCATTTTTAGCAGGACTTGATGAATGAACAATTCAGGGTATACTTGTCGTCCTTGATTACCGAAGAAAAAGCAAATGTTTGAATCATTATCTGAACGATTGAACCAGGTTTTCACCCAGCTTCGAAGGAGAGGCAAGCTCTCTGAAGAAGATGTGGATGCCGCGCTGCGCGAAGTGCGGCTGGCATTATTGGAAGCTGACGTTCATTACTCAGTGGTTAAGAAATTCACCAGCGGTGTACGCGAGCGTGCCGTAGGGGCGGAAGTCTCCCGCGCGCTGAATCCGGCGCAGCAGGTGATCAAAATTGTACATGAAGAGTTGATCTCCACCCTGGGCGAACCGGAACGGTTGAATCTTACCGGTGAAAAACCCCGGGTGATCATGCTGGTTGGCCTGCAGGGTTCGGGTAAAACCACCGCCGCGGCTAAATTAGCCCGAATATTGCGTTCACAGGGCGAACGTGTGATGCTCGCCGCGGCGGATCCATACCGCCCGGCGGCTGTGCAGCAACTCGTCACGCTTGGTGAAAAAGTGGGGGTGGATGTTTACCACGACCCCGCGTTGAAACCTCCGGTGTTGGTGCAAAAAGCGTTTGAACAGGGTGCCAAAGGCGGGTATTCCATTTTGATCGTGGATACAGCCGGCCGTTCGCAAATGGACGAAACCCTGATGGAAGAGTTGAAGTCCATCACCCAAAAAGTGACACCGGCTGACACGCTTCTCGTTGTCGATTCCATGATCGGGCAGGAAGCACTGCACATCGCGGAAGGTTTCCGTGATACGGTATCTCTCACCGGTCTGATATTAACTAAGATGGACGGTGACTCCCGCGGCGGCGCCGCGATTTCGATACGCAGTGTCACCGGTGTGCCGATAAAGTATCTGGGCGTCGGTGAGGGGATTGAAGCCCTCGAAGCGTATGACCCGCGCCGATTGGCTTCACGGATCCTGGGTATGGGTGATGTCATCGGGTTGATCGAGAAAGCCGAACAGGCTTTTGACCTGGACGAATCCAAACAACAGGCTGAAAAAATGATGTCCGGCAAGTTTACACTGGAGGATTTCGCTTCACAAATGAAGCAGATCCGGAAACTTGGTCCGATTTCGCAAATATTTGAGATGCTTCCGGGAAATCTGGGAAAAGCTGCCCAGCAAGTTCCTCCCCAGGAAGCGGAAAAGCAATTAAAATTGACAGAAGCGATCATCAGTTCGATGACCCGTGAAGAACGTCGGGATCCGGATCTTTTGAACGCCAGCCGCCGGCGGCGCATTGCCAGAGGCTCTGGAGTTGAAGTAATGGAAGTTAACCGGGTAATGAAGAACTTCAGGGAAGCTCAAAAACTGATGAAAACGCTGCAAAAAACAGGCGGGAGGGGTCTACCCAGATTATTCGGGTAATTTTGCCCCTGCAGATGGTAGCGCAACCCTTCAGCGCTCCTCACCTGAAGCAGGCAAACCCTGAACCTCTGTATCACTTTTCACGTTCCGATTAAGGAGATTTTTCGATGGTTCGTATTCGTTTACGCCGTACCGGCC
>CAYQTY010000075.1:4833-12379 GCA_964420535.1 uncultured Leptolinea sp.
AAGCCCCCCGCGATGGCCGCTTCATTGAAATCCTGGGTTCCTACAATCCCCGCACCAACCCCTTCACCCTGGATATTAAGGAAGACCGTGTATATGATTGGATGCTAAAAGGCGCCCAGCCCAGTGAATCAGTTGTCAAACTGTTCAACAGCGTTGGATTGACTGCCCGTTTCGCCCGCTTGAAAGCCGGCGAATCACAGGAAACTCTGTTGGAAGAAGCCAAGGCGGCCTATGAAGCCCGCATTGTCAGCCCCAAAACCACTGTGAAAGCTGCCTGATATTCAGGTTTGTTTTCCCCGGACTTAGTAGGCTGCTCATGGGAGTACCATGAAAGACTTAATTGATTACATTGCCAAATCTCTGGTAGATGATCCAGAACAGGTCAAAGTGACACAGGAACGCATCGGCGGTAAGATCCGCCTTGAGTTGCATGTGGCCAAAGATGACATGGGACGGGTCATAGGTAAAAGCGGCCGTGTTGCCAATGCTATGCGCGTCTTATTGCGTGTATCCGCTGCCCGTGAAGGGAAGCAGGCATCATTGGACGTAATAGAACCGCGATAATCCGGATATGACTACCCGGATGCCAGGACGGAATAACAGAACAGGCTCGCCCCGACGGGGTGAGCCTGAATATGTTTTGATAGGTAAACTTCAGCGCGCCCACGGAGTCACCGGTGAGATTGTGTTGGGAATCAGAACCGATTTTCCTGAACGCATCAAACGGGGTAAGGTGATCTATCTGGGGTCTGACCATTCTCCCCGCACCATCAGTGGAGCGCGGCCGTTTCATACCAATGTTCTGATCACTCTTGATGGAATTCGCAACCGCGAAGAAGCGGCTGAATTGACGAACCTCGAAGTTTTTGTTCGCATAGACGAATTGCCAGCGTTAGCAGAAGGACAGTACTACCATCACCAACTCGTGGGATTAAAAGCGGTTCTGGAGAATGGCACTGAAATCGGCACGGTAACCGAGATCATGGAAACCGGCGCGAATGATGTGTATGTGGTCGCCGATCCTTCCGGTAAAGAGTTACTACTGCCGGCAATCGATTCTGTGATTATTCGGGTAGACCTCCCGGCGAAACAGATGGTTGTAAACCCACCCGAGTGGGAGTGACATAACCGGCTATGGATGACCGGATTTACTGGATAGGCTTCACGTACGTCAGGGGGATAGGCGCTGTCCGATTTCGAGGATTGTTGCAGAAATTTCCTGATCTGCAAACTGCGTGGAATGCCCCGTCAAGTCAACTGATAGAAGCCGGGTTGACTCCGAAAATCATTGAAAATTTGCATCAGGTCAAAAAACAGATCGATCTGGAGCGGATTCTGGCGAACATTCAAAAAGCCGGGATCCACATGTTGACCTGGAATGACGAGAATTACCCCCGGAGGTTGAAAGAGATTGACCAGCCTCCTCCGGTTTTGTACACGCTGGGTGAGCTGACCGTTCAGGATGAATGGGCGGCGGCCATCGTAGGAACTCGCCGGATGACCGGCTATGGCCGGCAGGTGACGGAAGAACTGGCAGAACTTTTAGCCCGCCATGGCGTCACCGTGGTGAGCGGGCTGGCGCGCGGCGTGGATGCTTCGGCGCACCAGACCACCCTGAAACACGGCGGGCGCACCATTGCCGTATTGGGCAGCGGCGTTGACCGGATTTACCCTCCGGAACACCGCAAACTGGCGGAAGAGATCGCGGAAAACGGCGCGGTGATCAGTGATTACCCGCCCGGAACACCGCCGGAGAGCAATAATTTCCCGCCGCGAAACCGCATCATCTCCGGGTTGTCACGCGTGGTGGTGGTGATCGAGGCGGGGACCACCAGCGGAGCGCTGATCACGTCAACCTTCGCGGCAGAGCAGGGGCGGGACGTATTCGCGCTGCCCGGCAGTATTTATGCCAACCAGTCCAAAGGCACAAACCGGCTGATCCAGCAGGGCGCCCGCCCGTTGCTGGAGTCGAAGGATGTCCTGGACGCCCTCAATATCGAGCAGGTTCAGGAATACCGCCAGGCAAGGCTGGACCTGCCTGCCGATCCGCGCGAACAACAGATCATGGACGCGCTGGGGTATGAACCGGTGCATATTGATGACCTCGGAAATTCCACCGGATGGGGTATGGACGCGCTGACGTCCACCCTGACCATGATGGAGTTGAAGGGTATGGTCCGGCAGGTTGGCGGGAAGAACTACATACTAGTCAAAGAAAAGGGTATCCTTTACCAGGCGGATAAAGAATAATGGAACATTTATACGCGGTTATTATGGCGGGGGGAGGCGGAACGCGGTTATGGCCGTTATCACGCCGAAGCCGCCCCAAACAGATGATGGCTATCTCAGGCGAGAAAACCCTTTTTCAGATCGCGGTCGAGCGGCTGAATGGGATACTGGCACCGGACCAGATCTATATTGTCACGGTGGAAGAGCAGGCAAAAGAACTCAGCCGGCAGAAACCTGAAATCCCGTGGGAGAATTTTCTCCTTGAGCCCATGCCCCGGGGCACGGCTTCTGTTGTGGCGTTGGCCGCGCAGGCGATTCAATTGCGTGACCCCGAAGCGGTGATGGTTGTGCTGACGGCAGACCATTTTATAAAGAATGTGTCCCGTTTTCACCACCTGATCAAATGCGGCAAAAAAGTAGCAAATGACGGCTTCCTGGTCACCATGGGGATCGAACCGCAATACCCCGCCACCGGCTATGGGTATATCCAACGCGGTGACCGGTTGGACGAGTTTGATGGTTTGCCGTATTACCGTGTATTGAAATTTAAGGAAAAACCGAATGAAGACCTCGCCCGTGAATTCATGGAGCGCGGTGACCATGATTGGAATTCGGGCATGTTTTTCTGGCGGGTTGACCGCATTCTGCAGGAAATCTCTACCCATATGCCGGAGTTATTCAAGATCATCGATCTGATCCAGAACGCCTGGCAAACGGACAGACGGCATGATGTGCTTCTGGAAAACTGGCCTAAGATTGTCCCCGAGACAATTGACTATGGTATTATGGAAAAAGCCTCACGTGTAGCCTGCATTCCCGCCAGAAATCTGGGATGGAACGATGTGGGAAGCTGGGAATCATTGTTTGATGTGCTCCCCGCGGATGAGAATGGCAACATAAATCTCGCGGATGATGTCTTTATTGAAGACACTTCGGATTCCCTGATCGTTAGTGAAAACCCTTCAGGAAAATTC
Source organism: uncultured Leptolinea sp. (assembly GCA_964420535.1). Classification (GTDB taxonomy): domain Bacteria; phylum Chloroflexota; class Anaerolineae; order Anaerolineales; family Anaerolineaceae; genus Leptolinea. The sequence goes on from CAYQTY010000075.1 coordinate 8,037, forward strand.
ATCGCCGCCATTGGGTTAAATGATATCGTGGTAGTGGACACGCCGGACGCGTTATTGGTGTGTAAAAAGTCGGATACTCAAAAAGTAAAACTCATCGTCGATTTCCTGAAGAAACAGGGTAATCAGCAACTTTTGTAAGTGGAGTCTGTATCATTGGAAGCATATTGCGTACGTTGTAAAGAAAAAAGGGAAATGCAAAATCCGGAAGCCGGATTTACAGTAACCGGCACTCCGATCACCAGGGGAACATGTGCTGTTTGCGGAACGAAACTCTCGCGTATGGGTGCCACGGAAGCCCACGCCGGACTGGAAAAACCGGAAAAGGTGGCACGGCCAGCCCGAACTCCCAAAGTGGTAAAGACAAAAGCCGGAGGTAAAAAATCCGCCAAATCGGCGGCCGCACAGGCTGGTCCACGCGTGGGAAAACTGGTGATTGTGGAATCGCCGGCTAAAGCAAAGACTATCGGCCGGTTCCTGGGTCATGGTTATACTGTCCGCGCGTCTATCGGCCATGTGCGTGACCTGCTGCGTTCCAGCCTGTCCGTTGATGTGGAACATGATTTTGCCCCCAAATACCGCGTACCCAATGAGAAACGTCAGATCGTCAAAGAATTAAAATCCCTGGCAAAAAATGCCGATAAAATTTACCTGGCAACTGACCCTGACCGTGAAGGTGAGGCAATCGCCTGGCATTTGCTGGAATCTGCCGAAATGAAACCGGAGATCTCGCACCGGGTGGTTTTCCATGAAATCACCGAACCGGCTATTGCCGAGGCATTTTCGCATCCACGTCAAATTGACGCCAATCTGGTGGACGCCCAACAGGCGCGCCGGATTCTAGACCGTTTGGTGGGGTACAGCCTGACTCCGCTGTTATGGGAAAAGGTTCGCGGACGGTTATCTGCCGGCCGTGTACAGTCTGTGGCATTGCGTCTTGTTGTGGAACGGGAACGTGAGATCGAAGCATTTAAACCCGAAGAGTATTGGACAATAGGGGCAGAGTTTACCCCGGTAGGTATGCGTACAAAATATCTCTCGCGCCTGTATCGAATTGACGATCGGGAACCGGAACTCCCCAACGAGATGACCGTCAACGGATTATGCGGCGATATAGAAAAAGCTGAATACGAGATTTCTAAGATCAAGAAGAGCGAACGCCGGCGTAAACCGGCTCCACCGTTCACAACTAGCACATTGCAGCAGGAAGCCTCGCGTAAGATGGGCTTTACCGCGCGGCGGACTATGGCTGTGGCACAACAACTCTATGAAGGTATCGCCGTTCATGGATCAGGAACTGTGGGTTTGATCACCTACATGCGTACGGATTCAACGAATGTTTCCGGATTAGCTCAAAATGAAGTGCGGAAGTTCATCACAGAAATGTACGGGAATGATTTTCTGCCGGCCACGCCTCCGCAATATAAAACCCGCACCATCGGGGCTCAGGAAGCGCATGAAGCCATCCGTCCCACATCTGTCCTACGCCGCCCTGATGACGTCAAAGATCAGTTGACACCCGAACAGTTCAAACTGTACCAGTTGATCTGGCTGCGGTTTGTGTCGTCACAGATGGAAGAAGCCATCTATGATACCGTCACCGTGGAAGTAGATGGAAAATCAGCCGACCACGAATACACCTTCCGTACATCCGGTCAGACAATCAAGTTCCCCGGTTTTCTCGTTGTCTATGAGGAAGCCAAAAACGAAGATCGTGACAAAGACGAGGAAGAAAACCAGAAGATTCCCAACGGGCTGGAAGAAGGGCAGAAACAGCACCTGAACCGGTTGATCCCTGAGCAGCATTTTACCCAGCCGCCTCCGCGTTACACCGAAGCCACGCTGGTGGCCGCTCTGGAAGAAAATGGTATTGGCCGGCCTTCCACTTACGCGCCGACAATTTCCACCATTCAACAGCGCGGGTATGTTATTCGGGAAAGCAAACGCTTATTCCCCACAGACACCGGTATTCTGGTGACGGACCTTTTGGTGGAACATTTTCCCGATGTGGTTGATGTTCAATTCACCGCCACCATGGAAGAAGACCTGGACAAAATCGCGTCCAATGAAATGCACTGGGTGAAAGTTGTCAGAGAATTCTACGGCGGTTTTGAACAGGAAATTGAGAAAGCCCGCAAGGAAATGCCGGAGATCAAAGAAGAGCCGGAAAAAATTGACCGCCCGTGCCCGGTTTGTGGAAATGATCTGGTCATCCGTTGGGGGCGTTATGGAAAATTCATTTCCTGCAGCACATACCCCACATGCAAACATACTGAACCGTTCCTTGAGAAGATCGGCGTCAAATGTCCGGATGATGGCGGTGAACTGGTTGAACGCAAATCGCGGAAGGGACGCTTCTTTTATGGATGCGCGAATTACCCGGCATGTCAATTTGTCTCATGGAAGAAACCCGTTCCCCAGCCTTGCCCGAGGTGCGGAGGAGTTCTCGTCATCGCGAATAAACGTGAATTTCAATGCCTTTCCTGCAAAGAGACATTCCTTCAGGAACAGGTTCCGGGAGTAATTTCAGACCAGGCATAGTTTTTGCAACCATACCGTTGACACTCTCCCTGCATTCAGTTTTTGCAGAGGGCGTGTATTACAGGCAACCCTCATAGTAGGAGTGTGAACGGATGGATAAAATACTTGAGCGGCTGAAAAACCCTCTCTATGCCGGATTAGCCGGTTTCGTGGCCGGTTTGATCGTGGGTCTTCCTATCCTTGGATGGCTGATCTGGCCGGTCCAGTGGACGGACGCTGCACCGCAACACTTGCGGAATGATCTTCAGGTCGAATATCTGCGGATGATTATTGATTCGTACAGTCGGAATGGCGACGAAGGTCTTGTTCAAAAACGCTGGCAAGACCTTGGTGTTGCGGCTGAACCGGCTCTGGAAGCGCTTTCTGCAAATCCCGGTAACATAGAAACCAACGAAATTGAAAAACTGGCCTTGCTGGTACAGGCACCGGTTCCCGCAATTAAACCAGAAAGCAAGCCCCAGACCCAGGAACAGAAAGGCAAAGGGGATGAACCAAATCAGGAAGAGAACAAACCTGAAGCCCAGACTGAAGAAACTCTTTTACCGGGAACAGTTGCTGAAGCTCCTGAAAAAGCATCAGATTCTAAAACGAATCTGACATTACTTCTGGGAATTATGTGTGTTCTAACCCTGGCGGTGGGCGGTTTGCTGGTGTTCCTGTTGCTTCGCCGGAAGAAGGCGGCTGTTGAGAGCGAAGATGAAGAAAGCTTCGACGAATCAGCAGAAGGCTACGCCGGTCAGGAGATGGAATATGTACAGGAAGAATCACTGGGGGCTCCCGTTGCCGGTACCAATAAAAAGCGTGTGAGCGCAGATTCCGAAGAACCGCCGGTTGTGCAGTTTATGACGACTTATATGCTGGGTGATGATCTATATGACGACTCCTTCAGCATTGATGCTCCCACCGGAGAATTCCTGGGCGAGTGCGGCGTGGGTATTTCTGAAACGATCGGCGTAGGCGACCCCAAGAAAGTTACCGCGTTCGAGGTCTGGCTGTTTGATAAAAATGATATTCAGACTGTGACCAAAGTGTTTATGTCAAACCATGCCTTCAATGACCCGAACATCCGTCAGCGTTTGTTGGCCAAAGGTGAACCCCAACTGGTGGAACCCGGAAAACGCATTCTGCTGGAAACGGCGTCTCTGCAAATGGAAGCCCGGATTGTGGATGCCAGTTATGGCGGAGGGGCGATGCCAACCAATAGTTACTTTGACCGGCTGACCCTTGAACTTGCCGTCTGGCCAAAAGGCTAAAGAAAATAATTAATAAAAAAATCCGTGACCTGATTTCAGGTCACGGATTTTTTTTTATTCTATGGAAATAATCTTGAATTGAAGTAAACCACCCGGCGTATCGGCTGTGGCCATATCACCCACACTTTTTCCCATCACGGCACGCCCGATGGGGGATTCGTGGGAAATGCGGTTGTTTTTTGGATCCGCTTCCTTGGGTCCTACTACCTGGTAGGTTTCAGAAGGATAATTTCCTTCCTGGATTGTAATACGCGCACCAATATTGACAGTCGATCGGCCTGAGGCAGTTTCGTCAATAATGACAACATTCCGGAGAGTCTTCTCCAGATCCATGATCCGGCCTTCCAGAAAACCCTGGTCTTCTTTGGCGCTGATGTAATCGGCGTTTTCCGATAGGTCACCCATCTGAATGGCTGCCCGTAAACGTGCGGATAGCGCTTCGCGTTCCGGTCCTTTCAGGCGTTCAAGTTCTTCCTGCAGCCGGGCAAGGCCTTCTGCGGTTAAGTAAGAAACATCTTCCATCATTAACTCTCCTTAAAGACTACAGGGTCT